>JAENXP010000404.1 GCA_016649475.1 Burkholderiales bacterium
ACCGAAAACTACGTTGAAAAGCGACACCACAGTACGCACCATCCCCGCCCGGCGGCGCATGCGCGCAGGCGTTGGAATCGTGCTTGAGCCAGTCACGATCGGGCAGTGCAAGACTACCTGCCTGACTTGCAACCTGCGCGAACTGTGCGCGCCCTGCTGCGGCCTGAGCGGCGCCGACAAGGACGCCGCCGAGCGCCTGATGTTCGGCCGCTCGCGCGTGCGCCGCGGCGAATATCTGTACCGCAGCGGCGACCGCTTCACCTCGCTGTACGGCGTGCGCTACGGATTTTTCAAGAGCGTCTCGCAGCTCGACGATGAACGCGACCAGGTCACCGGCTACTCGATAGCGGGCGAAGTCATGGGCGTGGATGGCATCGGGCCGGAGCGGCACGGCTGCACCACCGTCGCCCTGGAGGACAGCGAGGTCTGCGCTATTCCGTTTGCCGGATTGCTGGCGCTGGCACAGGAAATTTCCAGCCTGCAGCGCTATTTCTACAAGATGATGAGCCGTGAAATCGTGCGCGAGCAGGGCCTGATGCTGCAGCTGGGCACCATGAACGCAGAAGAGCGCCTGGCGATGTTGCTGCTCGATATGTCGCAGCGTTTCGCAGCGCACGGCTACTCGTCATCGGAATTCAACCTGCGCATGACACGCGAGGAGATCGGCAGCTACCTCGGCCTGAAACTGGCGACGGTCAGCCGCGCGTTCTCCAGATTTCAGGACGAAGGCCTGATAGCGGTACAGCAGAAATTCATCCGTATCCGCGACCGTGCCCGCCTGGAACTGGTGATGGGGCGCAATCTGGACTGAGCCGCGGCCGCATCGCTGCAAGCCCCGATATCGGCGTTCGTCGCAGGCAGGTGCTATCTTTCGCGTTCCGGCCGTGCGATCCGCCCCGGCGGGTGCCGGCCCGCACTGAAAAGAAAGGTAGCGCATGAAAACCGCAGTCGTGGTCGGAGCCCTCGGTGTGATCGGCAGATACATCGTCGAGCGGCTCTCGGCTCTTCCCGACTGGAGCGTGATCGGTCTGTCGCGGCGCAAGGGCGAGGATCGCGCGCGCGTGCGCTATGTCAGCGTCGATCTGCTGCAGAACTTCGAACCCGATTTCGACGAGGCCACACACGTTTTCTACGCGGCGTTTCAGGCCGGCGCGGGCAAGGCTGCGGGCTATGCCGAGAACATTGCGCCCAATCGCGACATGCTGATCAATTCGGTATCTGCGATAGACCGGACCTCGCCCGGGCTCGAGCGCGTGGTGCTCGTCACCGGCACCAAGTATTACGGCACCCACCTCGGTCCGTTTCGCACGCCGGCGCGCGAAACCGACCCGCGCCATCGGGGACGAATTATTACTTCGACCAGATCGACTGGCTCACCGCGTTTCAGCGGGGCAAGCGCTGGACCTGGAGCGAACTGCGGCCGCAGACGCTGTGCGGATTCGCGCCCGGGACCGCGATGAGCATAGTGCCGGTGATCGCGGTCTATGCGGCGATGATGAAGGAACTGGGCCTGCCCTTCGCCTGGCCGGGCCTGGCCGGATCGGGACGCGCGATTTATCAGGTGACAGACTCGGCGCACTTTGCCAATGCGGCGCTGTGGGCCGCCACCGAGCCGCGCTGCGCCAACCAGGCCTACAACATCACCAACGGCGACTATTTCCGCTGGCTCGACCTGTGGCCGCGGCTGGCGCAGGTATTCGGCCTGCCCCCCGCCGAACCGGCGCCTCTGTCGCTGACCGAATTCATGGCTGACAAGGCGCCAGTATGGGACGCGATGGTAATCAAGCACGGTCTGAAGCCGTATCGCTTCGATGAAATCGCGGCCTGGCCCTTCGGCGACTATGTGTTCAACACCACCTGGGACGTGATGTCGAACACGACCAAGGCGCGGCCGCACGGATTTCAGGATGTCGTCGACAGCGAAGACATGTTCGTGCGGCTGCTTGCGCGCTTTCGCGAGGAGCGCATCGTGCCCTGAGCGGCGCGGCCGCGCTCAGCGCCGCGCCAGCCCGTGCTGCTGCAGGCGCCAGATGAGCGCGTCGATGCGGTCCTGGCCGAAGAACGGTTCGCCCCGGAACACCGTGGTCGGCACGCCCCAGTGGCCGGCCGCGCGCAAGTCCTTGTCGTTGTCGCTGAGCACCTGCTCGTGGCGATCGGGATCGGCGGCGATCGCGGCTTCTAGTTCGCCCAGATCCAGGCCGGCGCGCGCGCTCGCCCGGGCGAGGTGGTCGCCCTGGTCCCAGCCGTCCACACTGCCGTTCCAGAGCAGGCGCGACACCTCGTCGCAAAAGGCGAGGCCGCGCCCGCGTTCGGTCGCGGCAATGCCCAGCCGCCCGAGCCGCCGTGCATGGGGTTGCTCGGCGGCGATGGCAAGCGTGACCGGGTCCTGTTCGATAGGGTCGGGCACCGGGCGGCGGAACGCCAGCCCCAGGAACGCCGCGGCGCGCGCCGAATCCAGCATGAAATAGGGGCGCGCGAGCGGATTCATGCCGCGGAAGTAGCCGGGATTGCGCAGCGCCGCGGGATGCACGATGCGCATCTCCAGCGCCACGTCGTGGTCACGCACCAGCGCGACCATGCGCGGCAGCGCGAGATAGGAATAGGGGCTGCGGAAGGACCAGTAGAGTTGCAGCGACAGGCTCATGCGGGATCTCCTCGAAACGGGCGCGCTTGTCAGCATAGCGCCTAGCGTGCATCATGGCTCGGGCCGGACGCCGAGCGCGGGCGAGCGCGCGAGGCTCCCGGCACTTCGATCTTTGAACCTGGCAAGCCCTTTCCGGATCCGCCCATGACCGTACGCCGCCGTATCCTCATCTTTTGCTCTGCACTGCTGGCAATTGCGACCCTGCTGCCGGGCTGCGCCGGGCTCGGCGCGCTTGGCGGCTATTCGGCGCCGCGGGTGAATCTGGCAGGTATCGACAGCCTGCCCGGAGAAGGCCTGGAGCTGCGCTTTCTGCTCAAACTGCGGGTACAGAACCCGGGCGACGCCGACCTGCACTACGACGGTATATGGGTCGAGGTCGAGTTGCGCGGTCAGCCGCTCGCGAGCGGCGGTGCGCCGCTGCAGGGCGTGGTGCCGCGCTTCGGCGAAACCGTGGTGATGGTGCCGGTCACCGCTTCGGGCTTCAGCATGGCGCGCCAGGCCATCAGCCTGCTGCGCAGTTCAGGCGAGGCCGACGGCCCGGGACCGGTGACCTACGCGCTGCGTGGGCGGCTGGGCGGCACCGGGCTGGGTGGCGGGAGCTTCGAGTCCAGCGGCGAGATCGACCTGCGCGTCCCCTGATCCGCCGCACGGGGACCGGCGCAGTGCTACTGCCCGGAGCCTGGATCGATCGTTACATAGCGGGGCCAGGTTCGCAGGTAGGTGCGCTCGAGCAAAGGCAATGCCGCTGCGCCCACGATAGCCGCGCCGACCGCGACCACGACCAGACCCCGGCTCTGGAAGCTATAGGCAAATACGGCGAGCACCACTATCACCGCGAAATTGAACAGCACAACGGCGCTCTCGGCGCGGTGAACGTTGTAAGCGACCACCTTCTTGCAGTGGGGACACTGGATTTCGAGTTTGATCATGACCGTCTGGCT
>JAENXP010000305.1 GCA_016649475.1 Burkholderiales bacterium
CCGCCGAGGCAGCCATGAAAAAGAACGCGGGCGCGCTGACGGGCGAGGGTGTAAAGGACGCGATCGAGTCGATCCGCGCCTTCGACACACTGTCGGGCAAACTCGTGTTCCAGTCCAACCACGGCGCGGTGATGGACATCGAAGCCGGAACATTGAAAGGCGGCAAGGTCGAGGTCGAGAAGACCATCAAGGCCGCCCCTTAAGCCTGCGCAAGCTGTCGCGGCGGGCCGGCCTTGGATCTTTTTCTCCAGCTCGCCGCAACCGGCCTGGTTGTAGGCAGCCTGTACGTCCTGTGCGCGATAGGCTGGGGCCTGATCTACGGTACCACGCTGCACTTTCACGTCGCGCACGGGGCAGTGTTCACGCTGGCCGCCTACTACGCCTACGCGGCGCAGAAGTTCCTCCATCTGCCGCTGGCCATCGCCGTAATCGTGGCCATCGCCGCGGCCGCGCTCTCCGGGGTGCTCATCGATCTGCTGATCTACCAGCCGCTGGAGCGCCGCGGCGCGATCCGCACCACCTTGTTCATCGCGTCGCTGGGCCTGCTGACCCTGATCGAGAACCTGCTCGCCATCATATTCACGCCTGACCCCTTGCGCATGGACGTGGGCTGGCTCGGCGACGCAGTGCAGCTCGGGCCGGTGTTCCTTACCCGGCTTCATCTGGTGAGCGTGGCGACGGCCATCATCGGGTTCGTGACACTGATGGCCTTCCTCAAGTATTCACTGTGGGGCCAGGCGATCCGCGCGGTCTCGTCGTCACCCGAAATGGCGCGTACCGTGGGCATCGACTTGAAGCGCGTGCATCTGCTGACCTATGCCGTGGGCTCCGCCATTTCCGCCCCGGCCGGGATCCTGCTGGCGATGGATGTCGGGGCCGAGCCCTACCGCGGTACCACCTTCGTGCTGCTCGCTTCGGTGGCGGTCATCATGGGCGGCATCGGCTCCATTCCGGGTGCGGCCCTGGGTGCGCTGTTCCTTGCGCTGCTCGAGAATCTCGGTGTGTGGAAAATCCCGTCGGAGTGGCAGTCGACCATCTCCTTCGGCGTGTTCCTGATATTCATCGTGGTGCGTCCGCGCGGATTCTTCGGCCGCAAGATTCAGTCCGCGGAAATCTGACCCGGGGATGAAACCGAAATGACCGCCTACCTCTCGCACTTTCTGGTCATGGTCGCGATCTACTCGATCCTGGCTTTGTCGCTGAACCTGCTGATCGGTTACTCCGGCATATTTTCGCTCGCGCATGCGGCGATTTACGGCATCGGCGCCTACGCCTCCGCGCTCGCCGCGCTCAAGCTCGGGCTGGGTTTCTGGGGCGGCATGGTGGTCGCCGCGAGCGTGGGCGCGTTCGCGTCCGCTTTGGTGGCGATTCCGTCGCTGCGCGTCGCCGGCGACTATTACGTGGTGGCCTCATTCGGCCTGCAGGTGGTGGTGCTCGCCATATTCATGAACTGGACCGATCTCACCAACGGGCACGCCGGATTGCCCGGAATTCCGCGGCCGAACCTGTTCGGCTGGGTCATCGACCAGCCGTTAAAGTACGTGTTTCTCGCTGCGGGCTTTGCAGTTGCCACCTGGGCGATCTGTTGGCGCCTGACCAATTCGGCGTTCGGGCGGGTGCTGCAGGCGATCCGCGACGACGAGATCGCTGCGCAGGCCATGGGCAAGAACGTGGTGCTGGTGAAAATCGTGGTCGCCTGCATTTCGTCGGCGCTCGGCGCGATGGCCGGCAGCCTGTACGCCCACTACATTACCTACATCAACCCGTCGAGTTTCTCGCTGCACGAGTCGATATTCATCGCCACGCTGGTGATACTCGGCGGAAGCGAACGCCTGTCCGGCCCCGTCGTCGGCGCGTTTCTGCTGCTCGCGATCCCCGAGGTGTTGAAATTTCTCGCCATTCCGGACACGATTGCGGCGCCGATGCGGCAAATCATCTACGGCGGCCTGCTGATCGTGTTCATGCTGGTGCGACCGGAAGGCATACTCGGGCGAGCGCGCCATGGCCGCTGAACCCTCGATCCTGAGCGTGCAGGGCGTATCCCGCTCGTTCGGCGGAATTCAGGCCGTGGACGATTGCACCTTCGACGTGCCGCCGGGGCGGATCACCGGGCTGATCGGACCCAATGGCGCCGGCAAGACGACCGTGTTCAACCTCATCACTGGTTTTCTCGGCGCGCACCAGGGTTCGATCCGGCTGAAAGGCAGGGAGATTCTCGGCCTCTCGCCGCACCGGGTGGAGCGGCTGGGCGTGGTACGCACCTTCCAGCACCTGCGGCTATGGAGCAAAATGAGTGTGCTCGAAAACGTGCTGCTCGGCTGTGCGACGGCAGCGGGCGAGAACGTATTCAGCCTGTTCCTGCGCGCGAGCGCCGTTCGCGCCGAGGAGCAGCGCGCGCGCGAACGCGCGATGGAGGTATTGCGCTTCTTCGGATTGACGGATCGCGCGCGCGCGCTTGCCGAGGATCTGGCCTACCCGGAACAGAAACTTCTTTCGATGGCGCGGATTTTCGCCACCGACGCCCCGGTCCTGCTGCTCGACGAACCGACCTCGGGGCTGGACAGCGAGTCCCTCGGCAGGATCGTGCCGCTGGTGCGCCGCTTGGTCGATCACGGCAAGACCGTTCTGCTGATCGAACACAATATGGAACTGATCTCCGAACTCGCGGACCAGGTGGTCTTTCTCCACCAGGGCCGCGTACTTGCCGCGGGCCCGCCGGCTGAGATTACGCGCGACCCGGCGCTGACCGAAATCTATTTCGGCGTTTGACCATGGCCGACGTTCTGCTCGAAGTCGAAGGGATCGAATCCGGATACGGCAAGAAGACCGTGCTGCAGGGCGTGAGCCTGCGCGTGCACGAGGGCGAAGTGGTGACTGTGCTCGGGCACAACGGCGCCGGCAAATCCACCACGCTCAAGACCATACTCGGACTGCTGCCGGCCCGAGCGGGCCGGGTGGTATTCGCCGGCGAGCCCTGGGCCAACGGCAACCCGGTCGAAAACGTCCGGCGCGGCATGGCGCTGGTTCCTCAGGGCCGCGGTGTGTTTCCCGATCTCACCGTGATCGAGAACCTCATGCTCGGAGCCTACACGCAGCGCGACACGCAATCGAACGCGACCAGGCTGCGCGACGTGATCGAGCTGTTCCCGATGCTCGCAGAGCGCCGTGCGCAACGTGCAGGAACGCTTTCGGGCGGCCAGCAGCAGATGGTGGCCGTGGGCATGGCGCTGATGCCGCGTCCCCGCCTGATGATGATGGACGAACCTTCGATCGGACTGGCCCCGGTGCTGGTACAGCGCGTGCTCGAGACCGCGCAGCAGATCAATCGCCGCTTTGGCACCGCCATCATCCTGGTGGAGCAGAACATCAAGACCGCGCTAGGCGTGGCTGAACGCGCGTACGTGATGAAGTCGGGGAGAGTGATCCTCGAGAAACCCGCGGCCGAGCTGCTCGCCGCGCAGGATTCCTGGTGGGAGTTGTACTAATACGCGATTGGTGCTCTCTAGTGCGAGCCGGAGTCTTTCCCGGTATTCGCGATGTACCGGGCGATGTCGCGGACAATCTGCGCGTTGTCAAACCGCGGCCGCCAGCCTGTCGCCAGTGATTCCTCGGTTCCAAGCACATGGGGCAGTGCCAGCATCAGCAGCTGCTCGCGCGCGAGGATTCGATAGCCGGTCAGGGCCGAGAGCGCATGTACGGGTGTCAGGGGAAAGTGGATTCTGCGTATCGCCCCCAGGGCGAGCTCGGCGCTGATTTCGTCTATCCATTGTTCGATCGAAAGCGGTTCGGGCGCGGCAGCGTTGAACAGTCCGGTTGCGCCCCCGTCAATTACGCAGCCGATCAGGGTAGCAACATCCTTGACATGGACCATGCTGGTCTTTTGGCGTCCGCTGCCGGGAAATGCCACAACACCCAGCCTTTGCATCATGTTTACGAACGACCTGAACAAGCCTTCGCGTCCCACGCCCCCGATGATGCAGGGAATGATCGTCGCCTTGCTGTTGGGCAGGGCATCGACGTAAGCCTGGGCGGCAAGTTTCGAACGGCTATATACGCCCTGCCCCTGCATCGGGCTGCTCGTGCTGTAGACGGGCGAGCCGTCCTGCGCGTACATCATGCTCGTGCCGACATTCACGAAGCGGGTGGACAGACCCGAATATCTCGCGCATAGCTGCATCGTCGCATCCACGTTATTGTGCTGGAAGTAGGCCTGCCGCCGTATCCAGGGCATGTCCCGGGACACGTACTGGACCGCGGCCGCGTGCACCACCGCGTCTGCGTCGGGTAGCGTCGCGCAAAAAGCGGCATCTGCCA
>JAENXP010000572.1 GCA_016649475.1 Burkholderiales bacterium
CCGCGCACGGGCGAGTTGCAGGTATCGCTGTTCTGTTACCCCCAAGGCGGGGTGAGCGCGCTGCTGCGGGCCTGGGCGGCCGGCAGCGAGCCGGTGCGTTGCCTGGTGCCGGAGGGAACCGCGACCGCAGCCTTGACGGAGTTCTTCGGCGTGGAGAACCCCGCTGCGGGCACGACCCTGCGCAAAGGCGGCGTGGAAGTGCGAATTTTTCATTTTCTCGATCAGGATCGCTACGACCGGCTGCTGTGGGCATGCGATTTCAACCTCGTACGCGGGGAGGATTCCTTCGTCCGCGCACAATGGGCGCTGCGGCCTTTGTTATGGCACATCTATCCGCAGCAAGAGGGCGCGCATCGGCCCAAGCTGCAGGCTTTTCTGGAATTGTATTGCGCAGGCCTGCCGCCGGAGATAGCGGCGGCGGTGACACAGCTATGGCAGGCATGGAACCAGGGTGATGCTGCCGCAGTCGAATCTGCCTGGCCGGCTTTCTGGCGTTACCGGGACGAACTCCAGGCGCATGCCCGGCTTTGGGCAGGGCGGCTGGCCAAAACCGGCGATCTCGCAAATAACCTTGCGCAGTTTTGCGAAAATTTGTTAAAATAGAAAGCTTTATAGCTCATTGAAAAATGAGGGTGGCACTTCCCCTCGGGCTGCTTCGGCAACTTTGTAGCGGTCTTTTATACAAATCAAACCGTGTAGGACAACAGATATGAAAATCGCACAAGAACTCCGCGCAGGCAATGTGATCATGCTCGGCAGTGACCCCATGGTGGTGCAGAAGGCCGAATTCAGCAAGTCGGGCCGCAATGCTTCCGTGGTGAAAATGAAACTGAAAAACCTGCTCTCCGAATCGATCAGCGAGAACGTGTACAAGGCCGACGAAAAATTCGACGTCGTCGTGCTCGAGCGCAAACCGTCCACCTACTCGTATTTCGCCGATCCTATGTATGTGTTCATGGATGCCGACTACAACCAGTTCGAAGTGGAAAAGGAAAACATGGGCGAGGGGATCAATTTCCTCGAGGACGGAATGCAGTGCGAGGTCGTGTTCTACGACGACCGCGCGATTTCGGTGGAACTGCCCAACACCGTGGTGCGCGAAATCATCTACACCGAGCCGGCTATACGCGGTGACACCTCGGGCAAGGTGCTCAAGCCGGCGAAAATCAACACCGGTTTTTCGGTACAGGTGCCGCTGTTCTGCGCCACCGGAGACAAGATCGAGATCGACACCCGCACCGGCGAGTACAAACGGCGGGTCTAAACCCGTAGCATTCAGAAAAAGGGCGCCATGTGCGCCCTTTTTCTTTTGGTGCGGCCATTGCACGCGCCGCATGGTTTCCCGACCGGAAACTCCATTGACGCTCATCCCTCCTCCCACTCCGGGCAGCGCCGGCGTTAGCGTCAGGTCATGCCCGCATCCACACGCTGTTCCGAATTCGCAGTGAGCCGCGGTGCGCGGCCCGGATGCCCGGCCGCATGAATTCAGCCTGGACACCCATTCTGGTGCGAGCGAAACACGCCATTTCAGCCTGCGTCAGCCCATTTCAAAGGCGCGTGGATATGGGTGAAGGAGGGTACGGAATCCCCAATTGTGGGGGCCCAAAACTAGGGAATAGAAGCGGTTTTCTCCAGTGCTCCGCGTGAAGAAACCCAATCGCCGCGCGCTTTCCCCCTCTGAGTGGGGCATTTGGCCCGCAGCCTGTGACATTTGGCACGCTTGGTGCATTAGTGGTCCCGACCGTGGTGCAACGACATGTGTGTCGCGCATCGCTCCGTCGCGGATGCACGCACATGGCCTGAGGCACAGCAGCGCAGGCGCCGACGGGAAAGTAAACGCTTGGACTCCCAGGTCCGGGAACGCTTCGTAACTTCGTAATAAGGAGATTTGCAATGGTTGCACCTTCCAGGATCAAGCTTGGCGCACGAGCGGTTGCGCTTGCCTTTGCGCTTACCGCCAGCAGTTTTTCCGCGTACGCCGCGCTCGAACGGGCAGGCCCCGTTAACATCGATCCGTCTGTAGGCGAGTTCCCGGCCTGGTACCAGGACACTACCGGCGTCGCGATGGAGTTCTGCGCCCCGCAAAATGACTCCGAACTAGCCGGAGGATGGTGTCTGCTGCTCCCCGGCACCATCGGCGCGGTGCCCGAGACGTTTCCCACGAATTTCTTCATCGAGCATTTCTACTTTGCGGGTACCGCGGTCATGGCGCATCAGGGCGGCGCCAAGTCGCTGCTGGTCCTGGCGCAGGAGGCATCGTTTGCCAACGGCACCACGGTCAGGGCAGGCGACCAGACGGTGTTTTCGCGCATTCGGGTCTCGCTGAATCCGGTACCCGTCTCCGGAACCTACCGGTTTATCCACCCCTACGGCGAAGAGGTGCGTACCGCGGCAGCTGGCGAGCGGATTTTCTTTACCAGCGACGTAGGCATCGCCTGCGGGCTGGATTTCACCTGCGCGCTGAATTCGCGCTTGGGACCGTTCCTGCTGCCTTCGGCCACCCCAGGGGGCGCTGAAATGCCGCCGCTGACTGCGGCGAACCAGACCCCGGATACCGACCCGGCCCACTTCAAGGGA
>JAENXP010000220.1 GCA_016649475.1 Burkholderiales bacterium
CCTTGAAATGCGGAACGAACTTCTCGGGGACTGGCACCTGCTCGCCGGTCTTCGGATTCCTGCCGGTGCGCGGCGGGCGGTAATTAATCTGAAAGGTGCCAAAACCGCGGAGCTCGACCCGCCCGCCCTGCGCTAGGCTCGTGGTAATTGCGTCGAGTATCGCCGCGACCGCGACCTCGACGTCTTTGGCGACCAGTTGGGGATAGCACTCGGCCAGGCGGGCGATTAGTTCGGATTTGGTCATGGGCGGAATGTAGCTCAATCCGGAGGACCGGGAGGCGGGACGGGCCGCATTCCGTTTTGTGTCCCTAGCTGTGTCCCCAAAACAAAACGGGTCACAGAGAAATATCTGTAACCCGTTATTTTTATTGGTCGGGGCGAGAGGATTTGAACCTCCGACCACCTGCACCCCATGCAGGTACGCTACCAGGCTGCGCTACGCCCCGACTGTTTTGATTTTATCACGTCGGCCAGATTGAAAACCAGCCATGCATGTCCAGCGAACCGCTCAGGCGCGGCCGCCTAGAGCTTCGATGATGCTGTTGATCTCGCTCCTGATTGCAGCCAGATCGATCTTGCTCGAATCTGCGCGCACCGCATGCGCGCGTCCGCTGCCAGACACACTTTCGTCCAGACGGTTGCGCGCGCCGCTGATGGTAAAACCCTGCTCGTACAGCAGATCGCGAATGCGGCGGATCAGCAGCACTTCGTGGTGCTGGTAGTAGCGCCGGTTGCCGCGGCGCTTTACCGGCTTCAACTGGGTGAACTCCTGCTCCCAGTAGCGCAGCACGTGCGGCTTGACCCCGCACAATTCGCTCACCTCGCCGATGGTGAAATAGCGCTTCGCCGGAATCGGCGGCAGGCTACTGCTGCTGCTGCGGCTTTCCACGATTGGCCTTTTCCACCGATGCCTTCAGCTTCTGGCTGGCGTGGAAGGTGACTACGCGTCGCGCGGTAATAGGAATTTCCTCCCCCGTCTTCGGGTTGCGCCCGGGACGCTGCGGCTTGTTGCGCAGTTGAAAGTTTCCGAATCCGGACAGTTTGACGCTGTCGCCATTTTCCAGCGCCGCGCGGATTTCTTCGAAAAAAGTCTCGACCATATCCTTGGCTTCGCGCTTGTTAAGCCCGACTTTCTCAAACAAAAAGTCAGCCAGCTCGGCTTTGGTTAACGTCATTTTTGCTCCCTAGGTACGCAATTTGGCGCCGATGCTTTGGGCGGCGAACTGCAGCAGCTGCGTCATCGCCGCCTCCGTCTCCGCATCGGTCAGCGTTTTCGAAGTATCTTGCATAACTACCCGAAATGCAAGGCTTTTTTTCCCAACGTCCATCCCTTTTCCGCGGTATAAATCGAACAGCCACAGGTCCTGCACGACGGCCGGGCGGGAGGCCAGCATCGCCTCCAACAACGCCTGTGCCGGCACGGATTCGTCCACCACCAGCGCGAGGTCGCGTATCACCGGCGGAAACTTGGATACCTCCCGGTAAGCCGGCATCGGCGCAGCAAGCAGCGCATCCAGGTCGAGTTCGAACAGCACCGGTGCCTGCGGCAATTCATATTTCTGCTGCCAGCGCGGATGCAATTCCCCGAGCCAGCCGACCGGCTTTTCATCGACCAGTACCTTTGCAGCACGACCTGGATGCAGCGCGGGGTGCATCGTGCGCTCGAACCGCACATTCGCCGTGGCGAGCAGGCTTTCGATATCAGCCTTGACGTCGTAGAAATCGACTTTGCGCTCGGTATGCCCCCACTGGTCCGGATAAGCCGGACCATAGGCGATGCCGCCAAGCTTGAGCGGCTGGGCGATGCCTGCCACCGTGAGCGGCCCATCCTCCACGCCCGCATCGGCGCGGAACACCCGTCCGAGTTCGAACGCGCGCACCCTGCTTTGCTTGCGGTTGAGGTTATAGCGCACGTTGGCGACGAGACTGCCTGCGAGACCCGAGCGCATCACCGAGAGCTGGCTCGAAATCGGATTCAGCAGCCTCACCGGCGCGTCGTTGCCGCAGAAATCGCGCTCCCAGTCGGCTTCGACGAAGCTGAAGTTGACCACTTCCTGATAGTCGCGCGCGGCTATCGCGTCCTTCACCCGCATCAGCGGGCGTTCGGCTTCGGGCCGCGGGGACATCGCGGCGCGCGCGCGCGGCTGGTTGGCGGGGATGCGCTCATAGCCGTAAATACGCGCGATCTCTTCGATCAAATCTTCCTCGATTGCAATGTCGAAGCGGTACGAGGGCGGCGTCACGTCAAAGCCGTCCGCAGTGCGGCTACTTTCGAGGCCGAGGCGCGAGAAAATATCCGCTATTTCCGCGTCGCTGACGCCGATGCCGAGGACCCGGGACGCGCGCGCGCTGCGCACGTGCACGGGTTTCCTTTCGGGCAAGCGCGCAATCTGGTCGACCGTCGGTCCCGGCTCGCCGCCGCAGATTGCAAGTATCAGTTCGGTCGCGCGCTCTATGCCGGCTACGTTGTTGTTGAAGTCAACGCCGCGTTCGAAGCGATGCGCGGCGTCGCTGGTGAAATTGTATCGGCGCGTGCGGCCGGCGATCATCTCTGGAAAGAAAAACGCGGATTCGAGAAAAATATTCCTGCTGTGCGTCTCGGCCTTGGTCGAATCGCCGCCCATGATGCCGGCGAGCCCGATCGGGCCCGACGTGTCGGTGATGCACAGCACGGCCTCGTCCACCTCGACGATCTGTTCGTTCAGCAACTTCACCTGCTCGCCCTTGCGCCCGAAGCGCACGTCGATGGCGCCGACAAGCTTGTCCAGGTCGTAGACGTGCAGCGGGCGCCCGAGTTCGAGCATGACGTAATTGGTTACGTCCACCAGCGCCGAGATCGAGCGCTGGCCGGCGCGCGCCAGGCGCTGCTTCATCCATTCGGGCACCGCCGCGGCAGCGTCGACGTTGCGGATCACCCGGCCGGCGAATCGCCCGCAGCCGTCCGCAGCGGAAATCGTTACCGGATGCCGCGCCTCGCTTTTTGCTGCGACCGGCGCGACCACCGGCGCCTTGAACGCTGCGCCGGAGATCGCCGCCACTTCGCGCGCGACTCCCAGCAGGCTCAGGCAGTCGGCACGATTCGGGGTCAGCTTGAGCGTGAAAATGGTGTCGTCCAGCTCGAGCACCTCGCGCACGTCGCGGCCCAGGGCCGCATCGGCTGCCAGAGCAAGGAGTCCGCTGTGATCGTCGTCGATGCCCAGTTCCTTCGCCGAGCACAGCATGCCCTGGCTGTCGACGCCGCGCAGGCGCGAACGCTTGATCTCGAAAACCTCCCCGCCGGCTGCGGTCAGACGCGCGCCGACCAGCGCGCAGGGCACGCGCATGCCGGCCACGACATTGGGCGCGCCGCAGACGATGGACAGCGGCGCAGGCTCACCCGCGTCGACTTTGCACAAGGACAGGCGGTCTGCGTTGGGGTGGCGCGCCACTTCGAGGATCTCTGCCACCACCACCCCGGAGCAAGGCGGCGCGGCCGGCGCGAGCGATTCCACTTCCAGTCCGGCCATGGTGAGGGCGTGTGCCAGCTCCGCCGTGCTCAGGGACGGATCGACGAAACTGCGCAGCCAGCGTTCGGAAAATTTCATGCGAATTGCTGCAGAAAACGCAGGTCGCCGTCGTAGAACAGGCGCAGGTCGTGAATGCCGTAGCGCAGCATCGCCAGGCGTTCTATACCCGAGCCGAAGGCGAAGCCGATGTACCTTTCCGGGTCGAGCCCGAAATTGCGGATCACCGAAGGATGCACCTGGCCGGCACCGGATATCTCCAGCCATTGGCCCTTGTTCGGCCCGGCGCCGAATGCCATGTCGATTTCGGCGGACGGCTCGGTAAAGGGAAAGAACGAGGGCCGGAAGCGCACCTCCAGTTCATCGGTTTCAAAAAAGCGGCGCAGGAAATCGGTGTATACGCCCTTCAGGTCGGCGAAGCTTACGTCTTCGTCGATCCACAGGCCTTCGACCTGGTGAAACATGGGCGAGTGGGTCGCGTCGCTGTCGACTCGATAGGTACGGCCGGGTGCAATCACCTTGAGTGGTGGCGCATGCATGCGCGCATAGCGCACCTGCATCGGACTGGTATGGGTACGCAGCAGCAGCGGCCTTCCTGCGGCGTCCTTGTTCTCGACGTAGAACGTGTCCTGCATCGAGCGCGCCGGGTGGTTCTCCGGGTTGTTGAGCGCAGTGAAATTGTTCCAGTCGGTCTCGATCTCGGGGCCGTCGGCGACATCGAAGCCGATCGAGCGGAATATGGCTTCGATGCGATCCTGGGTGCGGGTGAGCGGGTGCAGGCGCCCGCGCCCCGCACCGCGCCCGGGAAGCGTGACATCGAGCGCCTCTTCGGCCAACCTTGCGTCCAGTTGCAGCTGCGCCAGCGCTTCTCGCCGGCGGGCGAGTGCAGCCTCGAGCCGGTCTTTGGCCGCGTTGATGTGACTGCCGGCTTCGCGCCGCTGTTCGGCCGGCAGCTTGCCCAGGCCCTTGAGCAAATCGGTGAGGGCGCCGGACTTGCCAAGATAATGCGCCTTCGCCTGCTCCAAAGCCGCAGCATCGTTTATGCCGCTGAACTGCTCCAGTGCATCACTGACGATTTTTTCCAGATTATCCATCGTTACGGTCACAGAAACGAAAAGAAGCCGATCAAGCTAGTGTTCATTACGGACCGGGAGGAAACATCCCCCCGGACTCCCCCAAGTAAGAGGCCGTTTCAGCAATTCTGAAACGGCCTCTTAGCTTCCTCTCGCATTGACGCGGGTGAACTCTGCCGCGTTCGGGCTTACCTGGACGCCGCACCTGCCTCGCTGGCGGGCAGGCTTGCCTTGGCCTGCTCGGCGAATTTGGCGAAGGCGGCCATGTCGGTCACTGCCAGATCGGCCAGCACCTTGCGATCCACCTCGATCGCGGCCTTCTTCAACCCGTTCATGAATACGCTGTAGGTCAGGCCGCACTCGCGCGCTGCTGCGTTGATGCGTGCAATCCACAGTGCCCGGAACACGCGCTTCTTCGTCCTGCGGTCACGATAGGCATATTGGCCGGCCTTCATCACCGCCTCTTTGGCGATACGGAAGACATTGCCGCGGCGGCCGCGGAAACCCTTGGCCAGATCCATCACCTTCTTGTGACGCGCGCGCGCTTCTACTCCACGTTTGACTCTTGGCATGGCTCGTCTCCTTAACCGTTGGGAAGCATCGCGCGCACGGAGCGCAGGTTGCTCGCGTCCACCATGGACGTACCACGCATGTTGCGCTTACGCTTGGTGGTTTTCTTGGTCAGGATGTGGCGCAAAAACGCTTTGGTGCGTTTTATCCCGCCACTGCCTTGGACGCGGAAACGCTTGGCAGCGCCCCGCTTGGTCTTCATCTTGGGCA
>JAENXP010000741.1 GCA_016649475.1 Burkholderiales bacterium
GAAGTCCATAGCATTTGTGCGCCGGCTTCGCGTTCGGTTGCGCGATCGTACCAGCCTGTACCGGTCTTTCCCGCGGCAGCCGCCGCCCTTTCAGAACACTTGCAATCCAAGGACACGCCGACGGCAAGTGCTCAGCCAAAAAAGTCCGGTACGCTAGCATAGGCAAGAGGCTTAATCAAGCTTTCCCACAATTGCGCCAAGCGGTGCGCAAATCAAAAAAGTACAAATCAAGCCCGCTTGGCGCGAGGAAAATCAAGCCTGACGATGGCGCGCCCGTCCTCGGTAAGCTGCTGCTGGGGCTTCCACGCATGGCCATAGACGATTTCAAAACTCGCCGGCAGCCTGCCTTCGCGGCCCAGCTGCTCGTACGCCATGCGCAGGGCGCCGAACACGCCCTTGCCCGTCAGTCCGCGCCTGCGCCCGGCGAGCACATTGATCTGGCCGGACGCGCGCAGATCGGCGAGCAGCGCGTCAACGCCGGAATAGGTCAGGGTGATGAGTTCCATGTCCATCACCGGAGCGGCGTAGCCGCACGCGGAAAGCATGTCGCCCAGATCGTGCATGTCAATGAAATCGTGCACGTGCGCTGCGCTGTCGCTCGCGGCAAAAGCACTCTTGAGCTCCTTCAGGGTATCGGGCCCGTAGCAGCTGAACATCAGCAGCCCCCCCACCTTGAGCACCCGGCGCAATTCCTTCAGCGCCGGCTGTGGATCGCCGGCGCAATGCAGCGCAAGATTGGACCAGGCCAGATCCACGCTCGCCGCCTGCAGCGGCACGGCGGCAAAATCGGCGCACAGGTAGTCGACGCGCGCGCGCCTGAGGACCCGCCGCAGCCAGGGTTCGCGGCTGCGCGCGGTCTGCAGCATCGGGCAGGCGAAATCCAGTCCCAGCACCTGTGCGTCCGGATAGGCGCTGGCCAGGCGCTCGGCGCCGTGACCGTCGCCGCAACCCGCATCGAGTATGCGCGCGGGCGCGAGCTTGACGTACTGCAGCCGCTCCAGCATGCGCGCCTCGACTTCGCGCGCAAGCACTGCCGCTCCGGCATATTCGGCAGCTGCGTCGGAGTAGGCGCGGCGCGCCGCGCCGCGGTCGATCACAGGTGCGTTCAGTACGAGCCCCCGCGCTTTGAGGCCGCAATTGCGCTGCTGTCACATCTCACGCGCGCAACGCCGACTCCAGCGCCAAACCGGTCGCGAGCAGGCGCCGGTCCTCGCCGCTCTGCCCCACGAGCATCAGGCCCACCGGGGCCGCGCCCGGCTCCTGGCAAGGGATGGACAGGGCGCAGCCGTCGAGAAAATTCACCACGCTCGGATTGCGCAGCATGGCGAGATTGGTCTTGCCATAGAGTTTGTCGTCCGTCTCCAGCGGCCCGATCTCGGGCGCAACCATGACCACCGTGGGCATCAGCAGCGCATCGTAGGGCGCAGCCAGGCTCGCGCTCTCTGCAATCATGGCAGCGCGCTGCGTCAACATGTCGATGTAGTCGGCCGCGCTAATGTCAGTACCGCGCAAAATGCGGGAAAGAACGCGCGGATCGTAAGCCTCCTTGCGCCGCGCGATCAGGTCACGGTGTATCGCGTGGGCCTCGGCCACCACCAGGCCGCCCTTCTGATTGATCTGCGGCAGGCGCAGCAACGACTCAAAACGCAGCTCGCTCACGCTGGCGCCGGCCCGCGACAGCCGGGAGAGCGCTTTGCCGAAAGCCTCCGCCACTCCGCTATCCAGTCCGTCCAGAACGTAGTCCTGCACTACGCCCAGGCGCAGGCCCTTGAGCGGCAGGGCCGGCGGCACCTGCGGCGTATCGCCGGCGAGGATGCTGTCTTTGTTCATCTGCGCACGAACGACCTCAGCGTTGGCCGCATATCCGGACTCGGTCAGGACGA
>JAENXP010000583.1 GCA_016649475.1 Burkholderiales bacterium
AACTACGCTGAACTGCTCACCACCGAGACCTATCTCACTTTCTTCCGTAACTCGGCGATGGTCTCGATCCTGGTCGTCTCGATCACGATGCTGATCAGCATCCCGGCGGCGTTCGCGCTGTCGCGGATGAAATTCTGGGGTTCGGCCACGCTGGCCACGGGGGTGTTTCTGACCTACCTCATCCCCGAAACCCTGCTCTTCATCCCGCTGTTCAAGCTCTTCGCGCTGTTCCACGAATACACCGGGATCGAGCTCATCAACCACTGGTACGTGCTGGTGCTGCTCTATCCGACCCTCACGGTGCCGTTCTGTACCTGGATCATGATCGGTTACTTCGGCAGCATCCCCAAGGAACTGGACGAAGCGGCCCTGATCGACGGCGCGGGCTACCTGCAGGTGCTCACGCGCATCTTCATTCCCGTCGCGCTGCCGGGTATCATCGCGGCCACCATTTTCGCCTTCACGGTGTCCTGGGCGCAGTTCCTCTATCCGCTCGCGTTCACCACCTCCGTGGACCAGCTCGTGCTGCCAGTGGGCATCATCACCACGCTGATTCGCGGCGACGTGTTCGCCTGGGGCCAGATCATGACGGGTGCGCTGCTCGGTGCGGCGCCGCCGCTGCTGATTTACGCGTTCCTGATGGACTACTACATTGCCGGCCTGACCGCCGGCGCGACCAAGGGATAGCAGTGCTATGGCAAATGTAACGCTCAGAAGCCTGGTCAAGAACTACGACGAAACGCCGGCGGTGCGCAGCATCGACCTGGAGATCGCGGACAAGGAATTTGTCGTACTGGTGGGCCCCTCGGGCTGCGGAAAGAGCACCACGCTGCGCATGATCGCGGGGCTCGAGGAAATCAGCGGCGGTGACATCATCATCGGCGACGATATAGTCAACGACATGCCGCCCAAGGACCGGAACATCGCGATGGTGTTCCAGAACTACGCCCTGTATCCGCACATGACGGTATACGAGAACATGTCGTTCGGGCTGCGGCTGAAGAAAGTGGACAAGGCCGAAATTGCGCGCCGGGTCGAAAACGCCGCCCGCATCCTCGACATCAGCGAACTGCTGGAAAGAAAGCCCAAGCAGCTCTCGGGCGGGCAGCGCCAGCGCGTGGCGATGGGTCGCGCGATCGTGCGTGACCCGAAAGTCTTTCTTTTTGACGAACCGCTCTCCAACCTCGATGCCAAGCTGCGCGTGCAGATGCGCACCGAAATCAAGAAAGTGCACCAGAAAGTGCGCACGACCACCGTCTACGTGACCCACGACCAGGTCGAGGCGATGACGCTCGCCGACCGCGTCGTCGTCATGAACGCCGGCCGGATCGAACAGGTGGGCACGCCGAACGACCTCTACCATACGCCGCAAACCAAATTCGTCGCGGGGTTCATAGGTTCACCGGCAATGAACTTCATTCCCTGCACGCTCGAGGAGTCCGGCGGGGCATTGCGCGTCAAGTTGTCGGACACGATCACGTTTCCGGTGCCGGCCTCGCGCACGGAGCGATACCGCAAGAGCCTTGCGAACGGCAAGCTGCTGTTCGGCCTTCGGCCCGAGCACATCGTCGAGAAGCGTCCGCATGCGGAACCCGAACAGCACGATTTCGAGGTCACGCTGGACGTGACGGAGCCGATGGGGATGGAGACGATGGTGTATTTCACCGTTGGCCGCTCCGAAGTCTGCGGCCGGGTCAATCCGAACTCGGGCGCGAAGGACGGCGAGCCGATGACACTGGTGGCGGATCTGGCCAACATGCACCTGATAGACGACGAGAGCGAGAAAGTGCTTTAAGGCGCTAGTGTCCCGAATCGCTGGTTCGTTGAACAATTGCTTGGCGATGAAGAAATGATTGAAACAGAAAAGCGTCGAAATCGGCGCCAGACAAGGCAAAAAGCGCAGCAAGCTTGGACACCTTGCGAGCATTTGCAACGCAGTATGGCGTCGATTCTCGGCGCCTTTTCTTCAGCGAATTAGTGATTCGGGACACTAGAGCACCGTCAAACCTTGCCCGGCCAACTGCGCATTCCGGTAAAGAAAGCCTGATTACCGGCGTCAGTTATTCAGCAATAGCTGCAGGATGATGCCGGTAGCGACTGCAACCAGAACATAGTCCCTGCCTGATTGAACCCAGTGGTAGCCACGCGGAGGAGCGCTAAGGTGGTGGCCACGCCAGTCATTGACCACATAATTTCTTTGGCGGTATTCCGCCGGAAGGCGACCCCCTCTGCGGAATGCGTGGTTTGGGCCTACGCCGCGTTCGTCCCGCCACCTGTAGTTGTGGCGACTATCATGTTGGTCCGCGCGTTGTACGTGGTCATTGCGACCTCGATCGTTGCGATCACCGCGATCTTGAGCGAAGGCAACTCCTCCCGTAGCCAGGGACATAGCCAAGATCGCGGCAATAACTGATTTACTTTTCATGTTGCTCTCCATTTGATCAAGATATGTCAATCTACTGCGCGCTATTTGTCGTAGCCACATTTCAATGCTAATGCCGGCGCGTTGAAAATACAGGTGTGCTT
>JAENXP010000468.1 GCA_016649475.1 Burkholderiales bacterium
ATAGTTAAAGCTACGAACCAGGTGCTCGGGAGTTCGACAAGCGTCCGAAGCGAACGCAGAACGTGGTCGCGTAGCGACGGCGGCCCCGAAGGGGCGAGGGCGCAGCCCGAGTAATCTCTCCGGGCGCGCCATCATATAAAACAGCAAGATATCGAATATATTGCAGGTGTTTTCTACTTGTTGTTTTTATCTCTATCCCCCCAGTTCTCATGAAAACAACGGGTTATGAAGTACCCAGAGCATCTGGTTAAAAAAACAGGTGCTCTACCAGTACCATGTGCTGGGTGATGCAATCAATCTCATTGCAGCGGATTATTTCGGTGCGATTAATAATTCGCCAGGGATAGCCATCGATTCAGAATGTTACTGTCCGGACGGTGAACCGCAAGGTTCGGTGGACCAGGACACCAGCGGTGTTATTCCCCGGCTTCGGGATCCTCGGACGCCTCGGCAACCTCCAGCGGTAGCCGGATCATGAAGGTCGAGCCTTCGCCAACAACGGTCTGCACGGTGATGTCGCCGCCCATCATCTGACAGAAGCGACGACTAATCGGCAAACCCAGTCCGGTACCGCCGTAATCGCGCGTGGTGCTTTCGTCGGCCTGCGAAAATTCATCGAATACGTGGTCGATCTTATCCGGTGGAATCCCGATGCCTGAATCCGATACCGACATCCGTATCCAGTCCACGCCATCCACTTGCTCACTCTGTACCAGCAAGCCGATCACGCCTTCGTGAGTGAACTTCGCGGCATTGCTCAACAGGTTGAAAAGTGCCTGGCGGACCTTGGTAACATCAGCCCGCATCTCGCCGATGGTCGTTTCTACTTCTACCTTTAACTGGTTGTTGTTCTTCTTCACCAGCGTGTCGATGGTCGACACCACCTCTTGAAGCATAATCGAGACCTCGAAGGTCTCGAGGTAGATGTCCATTTTGCCGGCTTCGATTTTCGCGAGATCGAGCACATCGTTGATCAGTGACAGCAGATGCGTACCGGCACTGTGGATCTTTTTCAGGTCGCTGACTGCAGCTTCATTACCATCGTCTTCCGCATCCTCCATCAGCATCTCGCTGTAGCCGATGATTGCGTTCATGGGTGTGCGCAGCTCGTGGCTCATATTTGCCAGAAAGCCGCTCTTGGCATAGTTCGCGGCTTCAGCTACTTCCATTGCCTGCTTCAATTCCACGGTGCGCAGGGCAACTGTTTCCTCCAGCTCAGCGCTGTGTCGCTCGAGGTCGCGATTCTTCTGTTCGATCTCGGCCATCAGCTCCTCGCGGGAGAGATTCTGTATACGTTCACGCTGTTCGGCGACAAACGTCTCTGTTGCCTCGAACGCCGGGTTCGGTAACCACCTTAGCGCGCGAATGCCGTGGAAGCCGTCCCGGACGCGTATCCGTCTCAGGCCGTCAAAGAAACCTTCCAGCCCGATGAACGCCGGGAGTTCGCTGTGGCATTCGAAGTCGAGCACGAGCTGCGGTGGAGAGAACTCCATCGCCAGGGCAACTGCAAAACACGGCTCCAGGCAGTTACTGCGCAGCTGCCGCGCGGCTTCGGAGACGGCGGTTGCGAGGCGAGTGGTCTCGATTGGATCGTAGCCGAGTGCATTCGCGAGGCCGCGGATCTTGTTGCGCGCGTCGTATACCGATGCCCGATGCTGAAGCTGAATCTTTCCGAGCTCAATCATGCGTTGTAGCGCACGGCGATGCAGGCGGCATCGTCGTAGTCCTTGCCAAAGCGCTGGACGATGTTGCTTGCCACCTCTTCAGGTGGGTGATGCAAGACACCGGGATAGTCCTCCGAGGTGAAGCGGTCGCTGACACCATCGGTATAGAGGACGAGCAGGTCTCCGGGCTCCAGCTGCAGCGTTTGGTGCAGGGGCGTACGCATGTTCTGGCCGATGACGCCGTCTTGCGAGACGAGTCGGGTTTCCGTTTTACCGAAGCGCCGCAAGGTGGTGTTCCCAATACCCGCGTAGTCGATGCGGCCCGTGGTCGCGTCGATGGCGCACAGGCCCACGGCAGCGCCGCGCGAGCCTTTCAAGTGCTGATGCAGGCGTGTCATCAGGCCGGATACGTCGGACGATCCGTAGCGGGCCAGGTAGGCATCGATTACGTGGGTCAGTTCGTGGGCCTCGGGCCCGTGGCCCAACACGTCCACGATGGCCACGAACAGGCCTTGCTCAAGCGACCGGATTACCACGGCGTCTCCGCTCTGCCGCTCACCCCGGCAAGGCCTGATCCGGCTCGAGTGTTCCAGTAATTTGTCCACGATCAGATCCATTTGCGTGCTATTACCCGGGTGCCTTCTCCGGGAGTCGATTGCAGCGAAAACTCGTCCATCATGCGCTTTACCCCGGGCAGACCCAGCCCGAGGGTGCCTCCGGAGCTATAGTGGTCGCGCATCGCCGCCTCGCAGTCCACGATACCAGGGCCGTGGTCTGTCGCCTCGATCTCGATCCCGCGGCTGCCCATTTTTTTTACCTGGCGCAAGCGGATCTCTCCTGTGCCGGCGTACTTCAGGATATTACGCACCAGCTCGGAGACTGCGGTGGCGATCATGCGGCTCGGCGTTTCATCGAAGCCTGCTTTCCGGGAGTACAGGGTTGATTCAAGCACGGTGCGGCTGGCGTCTATTTCGCTACGGATGTGCGAGTGCAGTTCGGCGCTCACCGTTCGTTCCCGGGTAACGGCGCGGACTCCGGCGGCGGGCTGTCCTGGTGCTCGGTATCTGTAGCAGCTGCCGATTCGGATTCGGGCTTCGGCTGGAGCATATCAAAGGCCGCGTCCAGATTGATGGCGGCTTGCAGGCCGCCCGCGTCGGCCCCTGCCTCGATCAGGGCAGAGACGACACCCGGTTGCAGGCCTACCAGCACCGATTCCGCGCCCATGATGGTACACATCGTGATGATACGGCGCAGCGCGGCGAATTCATCGGAATCAAGTGTTTCGAGACCGGAGACGTCGAGGATGACTCCGCGTGAGCCTGTCGCGTGAATGCGGCGGAGCAGATCCTCTCTAAACCGCTCAAGCACATCGTCATCGAGATCAACCTGAATAGAGGCCACCACGATATTGCGGCTTACCTGCAGGGCGATCCCCGGAATGTCGGCGTAGAGGGTCATGGCCCAGATCGCTTCCACAAGACGGTGGGAACAGGCACAGCACCCGGGCAGGGGGTATTTCCCCGTGCGGGTGTC
>JAENXP010000657.1 GCA_016649475.1 Burkholderiales bacterium
CTCGATATAGCCCTGATGCACCGGCGCCGTCTTGAAGTTCATTTCCACGATCTCGTCGGCCGCGGCGAATCCGGCGTCCGGGTCGCCGATACTGAATTCGGTGCGTTTGGCGATATTCGAAGCTTGTTTCGGCGGCGGATCGATGCCGCGAGTGACCATGTCCTCGAACAGCAGCGGCGCATCCGGCTGCATCGCCGCGTCGACGTCGATGACATGCGGCAGCAATTCGTAGTCGACTTCGATCAGGCGCAGTGCTGCCTCGGCGATGGCCTTGCTGGTCGCGGCGACGGCGGCGACGGCATGGCCTTCGTAAAGGACTTTCTCGCGCGCCATCACATTGCGCGTCATGTGCCAGAAATTGATGGCAACGCGCTCGGGGCCGACGAATTCGAACTTCTGCTCGGGAAAATCCGCTGAGGTGATCACCGCCTTGACGCCTGGCAGCGCGCTCGCTTTCGAGGTGTCGATCGAGCGGATGCGGGCATGGGCATGCGGCGAGCGCAGGATTGCGCCCCAGAGCATGCCCGGCAGGGCGAAGTCCGCGCCGTAGCGGGCGAGGCCTGTTACTTTGGGTGTGCCGTCCGGCCGCACCGGACTGGTGCCGACAATCTTCAGGGGTTTTTCCACCGGTTTGATCACTTTCGCGTCCATGTTCAGTTCCCCCGCATTTCGCGGGCCGCATCCAGCACCGCTTCGATGATCTTGTTGTACCCCGTGCACCGGCACAGGTTGCCGGCGAGCCAGAAGCGCACTTCTTCCTCGCTCGGATCGGGGTTGCGCTCCAGCAGCGAGCGCGCCGCAATCAGGATGCCCGGCGTGCACACGCCGCACTGCAGCGCGGCGTGCTCCAGGAACTTGCGCTGCAAGGGATGCAGGCTGGTGCCTTCGGCCATGCCTTCTATGGTCTGGATGGACTTGCCCCGTGCTTCGACGCCGAGCACGAGGCAGGAACACACCAGGCGTCCGTCCAGCGTTACGCTGCAGGCACCGCAATCGCCCGTGCCGCAACCTTCCTTGGTGCCGGTGTGGTGCAGCTCGTCGCGCAACACCTCGAGCAGCGTCTGCTGCGTTTCGCATAGAAATTCGACACCGTTTCCGTTGAGCGTCGCTGTTACGTGATGCTTGGCCATCAACCCTTCCTCCTTGCTCTATCGAGCGCAATGCCGGCGGCGCGCCGCGCCAGTACGCCGGCGACTTCGATCCGATATTCCTTGGTGCCGCGCTTGTCGGCTATGGGCCGGCAGGCCGCGCTCGCAGCCGCGGCCAGGCGCTTGAGCGCGCCCTCGTCGACTTTGGTGCCGATCAGCGCGGCTGCCGCCTCGGGCACCAGCAAAGCGCGCTCGGCCACGGCACCCAGGCTGACCCGCGCATGCGTACAAACGCCTTTTTCATCCAGGGTGAGATTGACCCCGGCGCCGACGACTGCAATGTCCATCTCGGTGCGGGGGGTGAAGCGCAGATAGGCGTCGCCGGAACGCGCCGGGCGCGGCGGCAGGAAAAGCGAGACGACGAACTCTGCGTCGGAGAGCGAGGTCTTGCCCGGCCCTGTAGCGATGTCCTCGACGGACGCCTCGCGCGTGCCGCCCGGCCCCACGATGCGCGCCACCGCGCCGGCGGCGATGAGGGCGGGCACGCTGTCTGCCGCGGGCGAGGCGTTGCACAGATTGCCGCCCACGGTCGCTCGTCCCTTCACCTGGACCGAGCCGATCAGCTTGACCGCGTCGGTCACGCCGGGCCATTCCTGCGCGAACGCCTCGTGTTCCACCAGCTCCATGCAGGTGGCGGCGGCGCCGAAGCGAAATCCGCCGTTCTCCGCGGCTATCGAAGTCATTTCCGCGATGCCTTTGATGTCGACCAGCAAGCCCGGCACGACGCGGCCGGCGCGCATCTGTATCAGCAGATCCGTGCCGCCGGCCAGCACCCGCGCCTGCCCGTTTGCCCCCGCGAGCAGCGCGACCGCGGCCTCCAGCGTCCTCGGGGTCTCATAAAGTATTTCGCTCATATCGTTCCCTGAAAGTTGTGCCGCCCATTATCCAGTGTTGCGTAACGCCGTGACAAATTTTCGAATAATCGCCCCGCCCTGCGGTGAATGATCGCTCCCCCGCCCTGCGGTTCGCGGCCGCGAGCTTGCGGCATTTTCAAACGGAATTTCACTGCATTTTACCCAAACAATCACGTCACTTC
>JAENXP010000704.1 GCA_016649475.1 Burkholderiales bacterium
CTCGCCTTACTATCAGGGCGTCGATACGGCCTTCGATTCATCGCGCCTGAATTCGGTATTCGCCTTCCCCCTGAGCGGACGCGCACCCTTTCTGCGCCGCTGGGAGGAATTCCAGGCCTACTTCGCGCGCATGCAGGGCTTCGGCATCGTCGAGGAAATGAAGGATTTCTACTGGGACATCCGCCCCAAGCCCGAATTCGGCACGATAGAAATCCGCGTCTGCGACACGCCCGTCACCGTGGAACGGGCGGCGGCACTGGCGGCTTACGCGCAGGCGCTCGCGCGCTACCTGCTGGTCGAACGGCCGCATCCGCTCAGCGAGGATGTCTACCACGTCTACAGTTACAACCGCTTTCAGGCCTGCCGCTTCGGGCTCGGAGGGGAGTTCGCCGATCCGCACACACAGGAAAAGCGCAGCCTGCGCGACGACATCCTCACCACCCTGGACGCACTTGCCGTGCACGCGCGCGAACTCGACGCCGAGGAAGGCCTGGAAGACATTTCCGCCTGCGTCAGGACTTCCGGAAACGACGCGCGCTGGATGCGCGAAATCTATGCCAAGAGCCACTCCCTGCCCGACCTGGTGTGGCGGCAGGCCGAGCGCTGGAGGGGCGAAGGCAAGTGAGGCGGTCTGAACCACCCGCCGCGGCCGCGCCGCCCCGGCACGATCTACCGCTGAAAATCGGACTTTCAGCCCGCATATTGCACGATCCGCCGGCGGAAATGGGCTTTCGCAACAAGAAGGTGCTGCAGTACCTCGAGCAGTCGATCGCGCACTGGATCATGGGGCAGCGGGCCCTGGTGTTCATGGTGCCGACGATAGAGTCCGGCAGCCGCCTGCAGCGCGCGCGCGTGACCATGCGCGACTATGTGCGCGAACTCGACGGCCTGGTATTGCAGGGCGGCGCGGACGTGAGCCCGAGGAGCTACGGCGAAGAGCCGCTCAGGCCCGAGTGGAACGGCGACCGCGTGCGCGACCTCTACGAGATCGACATGCTGTGGGAATTCGTGATCCAGCAAAAGCCGGTGCTGGGCATCTGCCGCGGCGCGCAGCTGATCAACGTGGCGTTCGGCGGCACCCTGGTGCAGGACATACCGACCCTGGCCGGCGGCGCCATCCGCCACTATGACCGCGACGCCTACGACGAGTGGTCGCACGAGATATCCATCGAGCCCGGCTCGCGGCTGGCACGGCTGTTTCCGGGCGTTGAGCGCGCCAACGTGACGTCGATCCATCACCAGGCGGTGAAGTCCATAGGCAACGGCCTGGTCGTCGAAGCCCACGCCGCCGACGGAATCATCGAGGCGATCCGCTGGACCGGCTCCAGCCATGTCGTCGGACTGCAATGGCATCCCGAATTCCAGCAAGGCATACCGCAGCGTTTCCTCGACGGCGCTCCGGTCCTGCTCGAATTTCTGGAAAAGGCGCGCGAGCGGCGCGGCGCGGAGCCGACACCGGAACTCAAGTTCGCAGGGAAGCGGTCGGCGTGAACCCCGCTAGTACGACGACATCACGCATTGCGCAACAATGCGGCGAAAAACCGGCGGCTCCGACGCGCCGCTGTGTAGTAGCGAGCTTGCTCGCGAATCATTGAATTCGCGAGCAAGCTCGCTCCTACAGCTGCAAGGCAGACCGGCTTCGAAATTAATGTGCCGTCGTACTAGCCGGCTGCGCGCGCTTCGAGTATTTCCACCGCCGGCAGCTTCTTGCCTTCGAGGAACTCGAGGAAGGCGCCGCCCGCGGTCGAAATGTAGCCTATGTCCTTGGCCACGCCGAATTTGTTGATGGCGGCAACGGTATCGCCGCCGCCCGCGATCGAGAATCCCCTGGAGGCGGCGATCGCCAAAGCCAGGGTTTTCGTGCCCTCGGCGAACTGATCGAATTCGAACACGCCCACCGGGCCGTTCCAGACGATGGTGCCGGCACGCTTCAGGCTGGCGGCCAGCCGCGCCGAGGTTTCGGGGCCGATGTCGAGGATCATTTCGTCGGCAGCCACGGCTGCGGCCGGTTTCACCGTCGCGGCGGCGGTCGCCGCAAA
>JAENXP010000080.1 GCA_016649475.1 Burkholderiales bacterium
AATTTTTCAGACTCAAAGGAGTCCTTCCTGAAATGGACATACGCTCGCTCATCCGAAAAATCCCCGATTACCCGCGTCAGGGTGACACCTACTACGACCTCACCACCCTGCTCGCCGACGGCCCCGGCTTCCATGCGGTGATCGATCTGCTCGCCGCGCGCTACGCGCCGCGCGGGATCAAGAAATTCGCCTGCATGGAATGGCGCGGCTTCGTCATCGGCGCTGCGCTCGCCTATCGGCTGGATGCCGGCTTCGTGCCCATACGCAAGCTGGGCAAGCTCCCCGGCGAAACGATAAGCCGCGAGCACGAATTCGGACACACCTCGGAGCCGCTCGAAATGAGCGTGAACGTCATCGCCCCGGGGGAGGAGGTGGTCCTGGTCGACGACATGCTCGCGACCGGCGCGGTGAGCGAAGCCGCGGCCATGCTGATCGGCGATCTAGGCGGCAAAGTCGCCGAGTGTTGCTTCATCCACGAACTGGCCACGCACGAAGGCCGCGCGCGCCTGGAAAAACGCGGGCTCAGCGTATTCACCCTCTGGTCGGACTAGACCGCCGCGCAGCGGCGGTTCGGTGCCCCACGGCGAGCATTGCCGCAGGCGCGCTGGCCGGGAACGGGAGGACCGTGCCGGCGAAAGCAAGCCGAACGAAGACCTTTTCGGCCAAGACCGCCTGGCAGCCGCGGCGCCCAATTACCTTGGTGGACCCGCGGCAGGGCAATATAATGCTGCCTTGCCATTCGAAGGGGCGCGCTGCCGTTATGGCAGGCGATGAAAAATCATGACCGTTCTGATACTCGGCCTGATCGTTTTTCTGGGCGTGCACTCGACGCGCATCTTTGCCGAAGACTGGCGCACGGCGCAGCGCAAGCGCCTCGGCGAGAATGCCTGGAAAGGCATTTACTCCGTGGTGTCCATCGTCGGTTTTGGCCTGATCGTCTGGGGCTTCGGCCTGGCACGGCAACAGCCGGTGGTGCTCTGGATCGCGCCCGCCGCCATGCGGCACATAGCGGCGCTGTTGATGCTGATCGCATTCGTGCTGCTCGCCGCGACCTATGTGCCGCGCAACGCGATCAAGTCACATCTGCACCATCCGATGGTGCTCAGCGTGAAGGTTTGGGCGTTTGCGCATCTGCTGGCCAACGGCAAGCTCGCCGACCTGCTGCTGTTCGGCGCCTTCCTCGCCTGGGCGGTGGCCGACTTCATCGCGGCGCGAAAACGCGACCGCGCCGCAGGCACGCAATATTCAGCGGGCACCGCCGGCGCCACTGCTGCAGCAGTGGCCGTGGGCGCGGTGATCTGGGCCGTGTTTGCAATCTGGCTGCACGGCGTGTTGATCGGGGTGCGGCCCTTCGGTTGACTCGCTGCGTCCTCGTAGCGGCTGCCCCGGCGAACGAGGATTAGAGGGCCGGCGCCCGCCTCAATCGCGCAGCCGGATCGCCAGGCTTTGCGTAGAGCGTCCGATCAGCCCGTGCACATCGAAAATGCGCGCCTCGGCCAGGCCGCCGCCGTCCGGCCCCAGCAGCGTGCATGCGTCTATGCACATCCATTCGCCCTGCGCCTTGCGCAGCAGGTTGATGGTAAGATCCGAGTTGACGAAAATATAGCGGTGAAAATCGAGGATGGCGCTGATGCCGTTGCCCGAGTCCGCCGCAACTGCGACGCGCTCGAGCCCGCCCGGCTCCTCGCCCGCGACCAGCGCATGGCGCAGGCGGAACCACACCGCAGAGGGACCGCGAAAGGACACGCCTTGCGCGATCCGACCTTCGATCAGGTCGTGGTAGCCGGTGGTCTTGCTCGCAAACAGAAACGGGGCCGACGCCGATTGCTCCAGCGCTTGCGGCGCCTGCGGCAGCGGATGTCCCGGAAGGCCGGACGGGATGTCCAATCCGGCTTCGCGCTGCGCCACCGCAGTGAAGCGCGCGACGTCCTTGCCGCGCGCGATCATCCGCGCGGAAAAATGCGCCACATTGCGCCCGGCGTAATCGGTCTGTACCTCGATTACCAGCTCGGCGATCGGGATCGGACGCAGCAGGTTGGCAGTGAGCCGCGCGACGTGCGTGAGTCCCAGCGCCGCCGCTGCGCGCTCGATGCAGCGCGCGGCGAGCGCGATAGGCGGTCCGCCGTGCTGGTGGTCCGGATGCCAGGGCCCGCGGGTCAGATCGGTCGACAGGTAGTTGCCCTTGTCGAGCGCGATGTAGGCGCCGGCCGGTAGCGCCGGCGGCTCTTGTCCATCCTCCGATGAAAGCGTGGCCATCGACGCTCAGATCACCAGTTCGCGCGCTGCGCCGCGCACGTCCATCTCGTATTCGAGGCCGATCACCGGCGGCCGCGCGAAATGCCAGGCGAGCCCGCCCGCGGCCGCGCCGCGCGCCGCGATCTCCGCGCCGACGAGGGCGCCGATGTCCTGCACGGTATAGGCCTGGGCACTTACCGCATCCTCCCAGGAAAAGCCCAGCGCCGCCAGGCGCCGCTCCATCTCGCCCATGACAAAGCGCACTTTCTCGCGCATGGCCTCTATCGTGGTTTCGCCGCGGCGCACGGTGCGCTCGGCAAAGCTGCCGGCGCCGTCGCGCGCCTCGCCCCCGCCGGCGATGATGAAGCTGCCGCGCTTCGCCTGCGGTGCGGGCACGGTGTAGGAGAAAGCGTAGAGCGCAGGCTCGGCGGGGGCGCCGTGCGCCGGGCAGACATTGGTGCGCGCCACCGGGTTGACCTCGTCCTTGTAGATGCCCCAGCGCGCCAGGGTCTGGACATACTCGCGATTGAAGTCACGGAAGCCCTGCTCGCTGAACGGCGCCGCCGAGCGCAGCTCGCACGCGGCAAACGCCGTGCTCGGGCGGCCCAGGGCCTTGAGATGCGCTTCGACCGCGGCAAAGCCCGCGGCCAGCGGCAGCGGGCGACGCAGGCGCGCGCGCTCGATCTCGAAGCCGGGCTCGGCCGCCACCCCGCTCGAATACTGGAATACCGCCTTGATGTAGCGATAGCCTCCTTCCCCGAAAACCAGCACTTCCGACATGCCCACACTCCCCGAGAGTCAGCAACAGAACAAATTCCGTTGCGGGTTCCAAAACTGGATGCGCGACCGTAGCACGGCGCGTCGCGCGCTGGCAACAAGGCCGCCGCGGCATAAGGCCGCCGCGATTGCCGCGCGCGCAGCTTACGCCGTGCCTGGACGGCGCCGGCGGCGTTCGCGGCGAAAATGCCAAATCGCCAGCAGCAGCGCCGTTGCCTGCAGCAAGGCGCAGAAGTAGAGCGGCGCGCCGATGCGCCAGTCCCCCTGCGGCAGGTGCGAGACCATCACCAGCAGCGGCGCTGCGAGCATGGGCGCGATCACCGACGTCAGGCTGTTCAGGCCGCTCACCGCGCCCAGTGTCCGGCCCTGGTTGCGCGCGTCCGCCGCGCCCGAAATTATGCTCTGGATGGTGGCCGAGACCGTGGCGCCGAGAAAATTCAGAACGATGATCGCGAACATCATCCACCCCTGGGTGGCTGCGCCCCAGGCGGCGTAGGCCAGCGTGGACGACACCAGTCCGAGCACCGCCAGGCGCTGCGGACTGTAGCGTTTGAGCAGGCGCCCGAGCAGTACGCCCTGCGCAATGGCCGACACCAGCCCGACCGCCGCGAGCGACCAACCGTTCTCCAGCGGCCCCCAACCGAACTTGAAGGTCGCATACAGCACCCAGGATGTATACAGCATGAACTGCGCCAGGCCGCTGCAGGTAATCACGGCAATCAAGCGTCCGGCGCCCTTCAGTTGTGCCAGCCCGCGCAGCGAAGCGACCGGATTCACCGCGCGCCAGTCGAATGCGTGCCGGCGCTCGACCGGCAGCGACTCGGGCAACACGAAATAGCCGTACAGCAGATTGACCAGCGCCAGACTGCCGGCGACAAAAAACGGCAGGCGCAGATTGATCGCGCCCAGCAGGCCGCCTATCACCGGCCCGAGTATGAAACCCACGCCGAACATCGCGCCCAACAGGCCAAAACGCTTGGCCCTGTCTTCGGGCGGGGTGAAATCGGCGACGTAGGCATTGGCGACCGCGAGGTTGGCCTGCATCGCACCGCCCACCAGGCGCACCACGATCAGCATCCACATCGCAGTCAGCAATGCGGTGGCGAAAAAGCTCAGCGCAAGGCCGCAGATCCCCAGCAGCAGCACCGGCCGTCGGCCATGCTTGTCCGATAGCGCCCCCAGAATCGGCGCGGCGAAAAAGTTTGCCAAGCCAAAGGTAAACGTCACCGCCGCGTACCAGAAGGCCTGATCGGCCTGCGAGCCGGTGAGGCTGCCGACAAATGCCGGCAGCACCGGGATCATCAGGCCGATCGCGATCATGTCGATCAGCGCCGTCAGCATGATGAAGGGCATCGCCGCCGCGCGCTCGCCGCGCGCGGCGAAGAATCGGAACGGGGCAGGGGAGGAATTCATAAGCTAAAGGTACCAGAGTCGAACCGCCTGCAGCCGAATTCGGCCGGACAAGTGGTAAAGTTCACCCGGCCGGAGCGGCGCGCATCTTCGAGCGCGTGCACGCCGGACAAACGCCGAAAGGACCCGCCATGCCTGATTTGATCCTGCATCACTACCCCACTTCGCCATTCTCCGAAAAAATCCGCAAGGTACTCGGCTACAAAAACCTGGCGTGGAAGTCGGTCGTCATCCCGCGCATCATGCCCAAGCCCGACGTGGTGGCGCTCACCGGCGGCCATCGGCGCACGCCGCTGCTGCAGATCGGCGCGGACATCTATTGCGACACCGCGCTCATTTGCGACGTGCTCGAGCACCGCCAGCCCACGCCCAGCCTCTACCCGCAAGGCACGACCGGCGCGCTCAGGATAATCGCGCAATGGGCCGACTCCACGCTGTTCTGGGCGGCGATGGGTTACAGCTTCAGCCCGGCGGGCGCCGCCTACATGTTCAAGGACCAGTCGCCCGAAGATGCCAAGGCGTTCGCCGAAGACCGCGGCAAAATGCGCGCCGGCGGCGCGCGCATGCCCGCCGCCGACGCCACCTCGGCGTACAAATCCTACCTGCGCCGGATTGCGAGCATGGTCGACGACCAGCCCTATGTGATGGGCAAGGAGCCCAGCCTGGCCGATTTCTCCTGCTACCACGCGCTCTGGTTCACCCAGCGCATCCCGCCCCTCGCCGGCATCCTCGATGCCACGCCCAGCCTGACTGCCTGGATGGCGCGCATGGCCGCCTTCGGGCACGGCAGCATGCAGGAGTCGGATGCCGCGGCCGCGATCGCCGTGGCAGCGCAGTCCGAGCCTGTCCCGGTCGATAAAGACGCATTCCAGGACGACCACGGCATCGCCCTAGGCAGCAAGGTGAGCATCACCGCCGAGAGCTTCGGCCTGGAGCCGACCGAAGGCGAACTGGTCGCAGCCACGCGCACGCGCTACAGCCTGCGCCGCAGCGATCCGCGCGCCGGTACGGTGTGCATGTGCATTTCCCGCGCATCGGCTTTCAGCTCAAAGCCGTGAAAGCGGCATGACCTGCGCAGCGCGGCAACCAAAGTGAGTACCCCGATGAAAATCGATTTCCTCTCCGACGTCTCCTGTCCCTGGTGCGTGATCGGCCTGAAAGCACTGGAACAAGCCATTGCGCAGCTGGGCGACGCGGTGACGACCGAAATCCATTTCCAGCCGTTCGAGCTCAACCCGCAGATGCCTGCGCAAGGCCAGGACATCACCGAGCATCTGGCCGAGAAATACGGCGCCACGCCCGAGCAGTCGGAACAGACGCGCGCGATGATCCGCGCGCGCGGCGAGGAAGTCGGCTTCAGCTTCGCGCTGGACAAGCGCAGCCGCATCTACAACACCTTCGACGCCCACCGGCTGCTGCATTGGGCGGAGCAGGAGGGCCGCCAGCTCGCGCTCAAGCACGCCTTGTTCAAGGCCTACTTCAGCGCAGGGGAGAACCCGGGCGCGCACGAGGTGCTGGTCCGCATAGCGGGCGAAGTGGGCCTCGACGCCGCCCGCGCGCAAGAAATCCTGTCCTCGGATGCCTATGCAGAAGACGTGCGCAAGCAGCAGCGCTACTACCTCGAACAGGGCATCAATGCGGTGCCTGCGGTGATCGTCAACGGCCGCCACCTGATTCAGGGCGGGCAACCGGCGAAGGTGTTCGAACAGGCGCTGCGCCAGATCGCCGCGGACGGCTGAGCAAGGGGCATGCGGTTTCGCGCGGCCCGCATTGCGATCATCGGCGCGGGCGCCATCGGCAGCGCGCTCGGGGCCCTGCTGAGCCGCGCCGGACACGACGTGACCTTGATCGGCCGCGCGGCGCAGGTGGATGCGATACGCCGCGACGGCTTGCGCGTGGACGGCGCCCTGGGCTCCTTCACCGTACCCATCGCAGCCGCACCGGCACTCGAGTTTCGACCGGAGCTGGCGTTTCTCACCGTCAAGACGCAGGATGCGCTGGCAGCAGTGCAGGCGAATGCAGGCTTTCTCGAGGGCGTCACGCTGGTGACTTTCCAGAACGGAGTGCGCAGCGACGCCCTGCTCGCAGCCGCCGTTCCGCCGCAGCAGCTCATCAGCGCGGTGGTGAATATCCACGCCAATTTTCTCACCCCCGGTGCGGTGACCCTGATCTATCCCGGCCCCCTGCTCGTCGGCCGCCCGTTCGCCCCGAACGATGCGCAGGTCGCTGCCGTCGCTGCGCTGCTGCGCGATGCCGTCCCGGCCAAAGTGTCGGCCAATATACACGGCGCACACTGGCTCAAGCTGATCGTCAATCTGAACAATGCCTTTCCGGCCCTGACCGATACGACCTTTCATCAAATCTACGCCGACCCCGTTCTGCGCCAGCTCGCGGTCAAAACGATGCTCGAAGGTTTGCGCGTGGCGCAGCGCGCCGGCATACGCCTCGCGTCGCTCCCCGACACCCCGGCCGCGCTCATCCATCTGGTCGCCTGGCTGCCGCTGCGGCTGGCAGCTGCGGTGGCAGCGGCCAAGGCGCGGCGCATGCAAGCGCGCTGGCCGCTGCTGGGCTCTACCCTGCAAAGCCTGAAGCGCAAGCGCCCCACCGAAATCGACTATCTCAACGGCGAGGTCGTGCGTCTGGGACGGGAACTGGGCGTGGCGACGCCCTTGAATGCCGCCCTGGTCGAAATGGTGCATCAGCTGGAGCAAAGCGGGCAGTTCTGCACGCTGCAGTCGATGGGATCTGCGCTCAGCGCCGCTGGCAGCGGCAGTTGATCTGAAGTGCCTGCGATGAAAACCCTGCTGATCGTTTATCACACGATGACCGGAGGCACGCTGCAGATGGCGCAGGCGGCGGCCGAGGGGGCGTCGACGGAAAGCGCGCTGCAGGTGCGGCTGCTGCGCGCGCCCGACGCCGGCGCGGACGATCTGATCAAAGCCGACGGCTATATCTTCGCCACGCCGGAGAACCTCGCCGCGATCTCCGGCATGCTCAAGGATTTTTTCGACCGGACCTATTATGCGGGGCTGGAGCGCCTCAACGGCCGTCCCTATGCGAGCCTGATCTGCGCCGGCAGCGACGGCCAGAATGCCGCGCGGCAAATCGCGCGCATCGCCAGCGGCTGGCGCCTGAAAGCAGTCGCGCCTGCGCTGATCCTGTGCACCCACGCGCAGACGCCGGAGGATATCCTGCGACCGAAACAGATCGACGCCGCGGGCCTGCAGTCCTGCCGCGAGACCGGCGCAGCCCTGGCCGCGGGCCTGGTCCTCGGCGTGTTCTGATGGCACTGTTGAGCAATCAAGGGATAGGCTGTACTCTCGGCCAACCCGACCCCTTCAAGGATTTTGGATGGTCCATCGTTGCCCCGTCTGCAGGAAAGTCATCGTCAAGCGCGGGCTGAGCCAGACGGTCATGAT
>JAENXP010000036.1 GCA_016649475.1 Burkholderiales bacterium
AGGACGAGATGCGGCGTTTTTGCGTGACCGAGCGCCAGATCGCAAATCGCGAGGTTTCCACCCAGTGGCAAGCTCTGATGCGCTTTCAGGTCGGGCGCGCGCGCGAACTGATACAATCAGGCGCACCCCTGGGTCGCGCGCTGCCGGGGCGCATCGGCCTGGAAATCCGCACCATCGTTCAGGGCGGTCTGCGCATACTCGAAAAAATAGACAAGGCCGAAGGCGACGTCTACCATCACCGGCCAGTGTTGCGAACTTACGATTGGCCCTTGCTGTTGTTGCGAGCCTTGACAGTCTAGTTGGCGGCACACAGCCAAATCATTATCGCGCCGGATCGAAATCCCAGATATCCAAATGTCCGTGAATCCAGACGAATACTGCCAACAGATGGCGGCGCAGAGCGGATCGAGCTTCTATTACTCCTTTCTGTTTCTTCCGCCCGAGCGCCGCCGCGCCATCACCGCGCTGTATGCGTTCTGCCGCCAGGTTGACGACATCGTGGATGAATGCACCGACACCGGCGTGGCGCGCACCAAACTCGCCTGGTGGCGGCAGGAACTCGCGCAACTTTATGCAGGCGAACCGCAGCATCCGGTGACGCGGGCACTGCAACCGGCGATCCGGCCCTTCGGCATCAAACACGAGTATCTGGCCGAGATCATCGACGGTATGGAAATGGACCTGAGCCAAAACCGTTATCCCGATTTCGCCGCATTGGAGCTGTACTGCCACCGCGTCGCCGGCGTGGTGGGCCTGCTTGCGGCATCCATTTTCGGCTACCGCGACGAGCGCACGCTGGACTACGCGCACACTCTCGGCCTTGCTTTTCAGCTGACCAACATCATCCGCGACGTCGGCGAGGACAGCCGCCAGGGGCGCATTTATCTGCCTTTGAGCGAATTGCAGCAATTCAAGGTAAGCGCAGCCGACATCCTGCACGGTCGCCAGACTGAAAACTTCGCCCAGCTGATGGCGTTTCAGATCGAACGCGCCGAACACTATTACCGCGCCGCGTTCGAACAACTGCCGCAGTGTGACCGCAAAGCGCAGCGGCCCGGCCTGATCATGGCGGCAATCTATCGCGCCCTGCTTCGGGAAATAGCGGACGAGGGCGGCAAGGTGCTCAGCCAGCGCACGGCGTTGACACCCGTGCGCAAACTCTGGATTGCGTGGAAGACCTGGATTACCGCGTGAACGTCGCCGTCATCGGCGCCGGCTGGGCCGGCATGGCCGCGGCGGTTGCGCTGGCGCAGAAAAATACCCGCGTCACGGTATTTGAGGCGGCGCGGCATCTGGGCGGCCGCGCGCGCGCGGTCGAAATCGACGGCATCGAACTGGACAACGGCCAGCACATCCTGATCGGCGCCTACTGCGAAACCTTGCGCCTGATGCGCGCAGTCGGGGCCGACCCGGATAAATTGCTGCTGCGCCAGCCGCTCGCCATCGAATACCCGGGGAAATTCAGCCTGCGCGCACCGCGCCTTCCTGCACGGCTGCATCTGGGCGCAGCACTGCTTACGGCCAGCGGGCTGAGCTGGAGCGAACGCATGGCCGCCGCGCGTTTTATGACGAAGATGCGCGACAACGGCTACAGAATCGCCGCCGACCTGCCGGTGGCCGAACTGCTCGCACAGCACCGCCAGACCGGAGCGCTGGCGCGCTATTTGTGGGAGCCAATGTGCGTCTCCGCTCTCAATACTCCGCCAGCCTCCGCCTCGGCGCGGATCTTTCTCAATGTATTGCGCGACGGCCTCGACGGCGCGCGCGGCTCGAGTGATTTTCTGATTCCGCGCGCGGACCTGGGCAGGCTCTTTCCCCTACCTGCGGCGGCCTACGTAAGCGCGAACGGCGGCTCGCTGCTGCTGGGAACACCGGTGCGAGACCTGGACAAATGCGCGGATGGCTTTGCCATCAACGCGGGTCCGCAGCGCTACAGCCATGTCGTCCTCGCGGTAGGGCCGCACCAGGCAGATACCCTGCTCGACCGCTTCGAGCAGCTCGCGACTACGCGCCTGAAGGTGGCCGCGCTCGAGTACCAGCCCATTTACACTTGCTATCTGCAGTATCCGCAGCAGGTCTCGATGCCGCAGCCGATGACGGGCTTCGACGGCGGCTGTATTCAGTGGATATTTGACCGCGGCCGGCTAAACGGCACAGCGGGACTGCTGGCAGCGGTGATCAGCGCGCGCGGCGCGCACCAGAACTCGACTCAGGAGGAACTGGCAAGTGCCATCCACCGCGAACTGGCTGATTTCCTGCCGGGACTGCCCGCACCCGTATGGTCGCGCGTGATAGCGGAAAAGCGCGCCACCTTCTCCTGCCGTCCCAACGTCGTTCGGCCTGAGAACCGGACCGCAGTCGATCGGCTTTATCTTGCGGGCGACTACACCGCCAGCGATTATCCGGCCACGCTGGAGTCGGCCGTGCGCAGCGGTGTGCTCGCTGCGAACCTGGTGCTGGAGAAGAGCTAACGCAGGCGCGCGACGGCGTCCTCGACCCTGTCGCAAGCGATGATTTCAAGACCGCTTATCGACTGCCTCGGCATGTTGGCCTTGGGGATGAATGCCTGGGTGAAGCCTAGCTTGGCGGCCTCGCGCAGCCTTTCCTGTCCGCGCGGCGCCGGACGTATTTCCCCAGCCAGGCCGACTTCCCCGAACACCACCAGCTTTTGCGGCAAGGGCCGGGAACGCAGCGACGACACGATTGCGAGCAGCACTGCAAGATCTGCTGCGGGCTCGCTGATTTTCACGCCGCCCACCGCATTGACGAACACGTCCTGATCGAAACAGGCGATGCCCGCATGCCGGTGCAAAACAGCCAGCAACATCGCCAGCCGGTTCTGCTCCAGGCCGACGGAGAGTCGGCGCGGATTGGGCGCGTGCGCCGCATCGACCAGCGCTTGAATCTCGACCAGCAACGGGCGCGTGCCTTCCTGCGTCACCAGCACGCAGGAACCGGCTACCTGGCCGTCGTGCTGCGACAAAAACAACGCCGAAGGGTTGGACACCCCTTTCAAACCCTTGTCGGTCATGGCGAACACGCCGAGTTCGTTGACCGCGCCAAAGCGATTCTTGAAAGCGCGAATCAGCCGAAAACTCTGGTGCGTATCCCCCTCGAAATAGAGCACGGTATCGACGATATGCTCCAGCACCCGCGGCCCGGCCAGCGCACCTTCCTTGGTCACATGACCGATAAACACAATGGTGGTGCCGGTCTGCTTGGCCAGGCGCGTCAACTGCGCCGCGCATTCCCTTACCTGCGCCACCGACCCCGGCGCCGAAGAAAGCGCATCGGAATAAAGCGTCTGGATGGAGTCGATGACCACGATTTCCGGCTTCGCCGCAGCCAGCACGGTCTGGATTCTTTCGAGATTGATCTCGGCCAGCAACTGCAGCCCACCCGAGTCCAACCCGAGGCGGGTGGCGCGCAGCGCCACTTGCTCGGCCGACTCCTCCCCGCTGACGTAGACCGCCAGATGGCTCCCGCTCATGGCGGCAAGCGCCTGCAACAGCAGCGTCGACTTGCCGATGCCGGGATCGCCGCCGATCAACACCACCTGCCCCGCAACCAGGCCGCCGCCCAGCACGCGGTCGAACTCGGCCACGCCGGTAGGCAGGCGTGGCGCTTCGCGCGCGCTCACCTCTGCGAGTTTCTGCAGCTTGGATGCGGCGGCGACGCTTTTGTAGCGATGCGTCGACGCCGCCTCGCCTGCCGTTTCAATCAATGTGTTCCAGGCGGCGCAACTCGGGCACTGGCCCTGCCATTTCGGCGCGCTGCCACCGCACTCGGTACAGGTGTAGATGGATTTTGTCCGGGCCAAGATTATTCCACTGCCACTTGAGGCACGCGCGCTGCCAGCGCGCACAATAGCTCGTAACCGATGGTGCCGGCCTTGGCGGCGATTTCATCGACTGGCAGCCCGTCGCCCCACAGGATCACCGGGCTGCCGACCCCGGCTTGCGCGATGTCGCTCAGATCCACGCAAAGCAAGTCCATGGATACGCGCCCCAGGATGCTCGTGCGCTTTCCGGCGACGATCGCGGGTGTACTGCTGACGTTAAACCCCGGCGCATGACGCGGATATCCATCGGCATAACCGCAGGCAACCACACCGATGCGCATGGATTGCTGTGCCACAAAAATGCCGCCGTACCCGACCCGGTCGCCGACCTGGAGATCCTGAACAGCGATGATTTCGCTTGCGAGGGTCATCACCGGTCGCAGCTCCAGCGTTTGCGCGCTCGCGTCGGCGAACGGCGAGCAGCCATAGAGCATGATGCCCGGGCGCACCCAATCCGCATGAGTTTCGGGGTAGCGCAGAATCGCGGCAGAGTTGGCCAGCGTCACCTCGCCGTCCAGTCCGGCAGTCCACTCGGCGAAACGCGCCATTTGCGCCGCGACGCCGCTGGCGCCGTCCGCGTCGGCAAAATGTGTCATCAGTGAAATAGCCGCCGTCCTGCCACTCGCCCGCAGCCTGCCATAAGCGGCGCGGACCTGCGATCCGGCGAAACCCAGCCGGTTCAGCCCGGTATTGAGCTTGAGCAAGACTGCGATGGGCGAAGACAGGCGCGCGCGCTCCAGCATCGATATTTGTTCGAAGTCGTGCAATACCATCGCCAGACCGTAGCGATCGACCGACTCCAGATCGGCCGGCTGGAAAATTCCCTCCAGCAGCAAAATGGGCTTGGCGATGCCCGCCTCGCGCAGGCGCACCGCCTCGTTCAGGTCCAGCAGAGCATAGCCGTCGGCGTCGGAAAGGGCCTGCGCGACGCGCAGCAGACCGTGGCCGTAGGCATTCGCCTTCACCACCGCCCAGACCCTGGACTTGGGCGCGCGCCGCCGCACGACGGCGAAGTTATGCCTCAATGCGGACAGATTGAAGCTGGCGCGGATCGGGCGCGGCATCTACTTCGCCGGACGGCCGGGAAAGCGCGTCACCCGCTCACCCTTTGACGGAATTCTTGAGCCTGACCTTGGAGAATTCAACAAAGCTGGTAACCAGGCGCGAGCGAAATTTTTCCTTCGGATAGACTAGCGACAGCGTGCGCGTAAGCTTGGGGGCGAGCGGCAGCGCCACCAGCACGCCCAACTGCTTTTCCTTGGCCACGATCACCTTGGACATGATGGCAAACCCCAGGCCGGTTTCCACCACACCCTTGATCGCATCCGGACTGCCCAGTTCCATCACCGTGTTCAACTGTTCCGTAGAAAATCCGGCCTGGCGGAAGTAACCGTCGGTAACTTCGCGCGTGCCCGAACCGGGTTCGCGGCTGATGTAAGGGTGCGGCACCAGTTGTTTGGGTGTCACTGCCTTGAGCTTCGCCAGCGGATGCGCCGGAGAACAAACCACCTGCAGCTCGTCCTCGCAACAGTCCTCAGTGGAAAGACTGGGAAGATGCGAAGGCGCTTCGATCAAACCTATGTCCAGGCTGTGCGCGGCGACGCCGTGTTCGATGGTCTCGGAATTCGCCACCGTCAACCGCGCCTTTACCCCCGGATAGGCGCTCTTGAACTCCCCCAGCACCCGCGGCAACATGAATTCGGCGATGGTCATGCTCGCGCCGATCAGCAGCAGCCCCTGTATCTCGCCGGTCAATTCGCTGACGCGCGTATCGAGTTCCGTCGAAAGCGAGAGAATTCTCTCGGCATATTCCAGCACCACTTCGCCCGCGGCGGTAAGCGAGATCTTGCCGTGTCCGCGGTCGAACAGACGGGTATTGAAATGCTCTTCCAACTGCTTGATCTGGAAAGTCACTGCCGGCTGCGTCATGAACAGCGTCTCGGCCGCCTTGGTGAAGCTGCTCTGCTTCGCCACCGCATGAAACACCTGCAATCTTCTGTCTGCCATATCCCCACCTGCCCGATCAAATGTTTCCTGTATTATCCAAGCTTATTGGACCATAAATCGCCTCACAAGAACAGCTGATGACCGCTATTAGCGATTCCACGCGGCGCCGTGGTATAAAGCGGCCTGCCCCGATTACAACAGCAGATTCAACCATTTCCATTAGATGAACCGCGGTTTCTACACCGTCATGGCGGCGCAGTTTTTTTCGTCGCTGGCGGACAATGCCCTGCTCATCGCGGCGATTGCGTTGCTGGTCGAACTGCAGGGCCCGGCGTGGATGACGCCGCTGCTGAAATTCTTCTTCACCGTGTCCTATGTGGTGCTTGCGGCGTTTGTCGGCACCTTCGCCGACTCCATGCCCAAGGGCAATGTGATGTTCATCACCAATACCGTCAAGCTCGCCGGCTGCGGACTCATGTTCTTCTACGATTACTTCGCGCTGCTCGGAGTCGACTCCCACGAGGTCGTACTGGCCTCCTACGCGGTGGTCGGCCTGGGCGCAGCAGCCTACTCGCCGGCTAAATACGGCATTCTGACCGAGATGCTGCCGCCACGGCAGCTGGTGATTGCCAATGGCTGGATTGAAGGATTGACGGTAGCCTCCATCATCATCGGCACCATGCTCGGGGGCGCCCTCATCAACTCCAGTGTCTCCGACGTATTGCTATCCTTCGACGTGCCGCGCATTGACACCGGCATAGACACCCCGCCCGAAGCCGCCATCCTGGTGATCTCACTGTTCTACCTGATCGCTGCGGGGTTCAACCTGCACATCCCCGATACCGGCGCACGCTACCACCATCAGCCACGCAACCCGATAGTCATGGTCAGGGATTTCGCCGAATGCTTCCTTACCCTGTGGCGCGACAAGCTGGGGCAGATTTCTCTCGCCGTCACCACGCTGTTCTGGGGCGCCGGCGCCACGCTACAGTTCATCGTCCTCAAGTGGGCGGAACACAGCCTGAAAATGCCTTTGAGTCAGGGGGCCATACTGCAAGGTGTAGTCGCGGTGGGCGTTGCGCTCGGAGCAGTGCTGGCCGGGCGCATTGTGCCGCTGAAGAAGTCTTTGCATGTGCTGCCGGTCGGCGTGGCCATGGGCTTTGCCGTCATGTCGCTGATTTTCGTCACCTGGTTGCCGCTGGTCTATTTCCTGCTGGTTCTGGTGGGAGCGCTGGCCGGCTTCTTTGTGGTCCCGATGAATGCGCTGTTGCAGCACCGCGGCCATGTGCTGCTGTCCGCCGGGCATTCGATCGCGGTGCAGAACTTCAACGAAAACCTGAATATCCTGCTGATGCTGGCGCTTTATGCGCTGATGATCCACGCCGATTTCGGCATCAATACGATCATCGTGCTATTCGGCACGTTCGTCAGTCTTACCATGCTGTTGGTGATCAGGCTGCACAAACACAACCAGAGCCGCGCGGACTCGCTGCATCTTATTGGCATCGAGAAACACTAGGAACTGCGGCGCTCCAACCTGGACAAGACCCCGCGCTGTCCTTGTTTTTTCCATAACCGTATTTTCTGTACGGATGTGCTTTTCATCTGTGCAGAAAATACGGTTGGCGCGCGCGAGCGCGCAATGACATTTCACCGCCCTCGGCTGATGCAGGAACATACTCGAGCTGCGGTAATCGAGCTTGCGCGGACGGCGACCCGTCCGCGCGGATCGTCGATTGCGCACGGACGAAGACCCGTCCGTGCGCGATCGGCGATCTTGGATAAACCCCTGCGCCGTCCTTGTTCTTGTCCATTGCAGTGATTGAAAAACACCGTTGGCGCGCGCAGCGCGCAACGCCGCAGGTGGCACGCGACAGCGATTGAGACCATATATAGCCCGGCGCTTACGGGACTACCTTCGCGATTTCGACGCTCATGCCCGTCGTCCCCGGGTGCACCGGTTTGCTCACGCCCTCCAGGTCACCAGCCTGCGGCACCACGTTGCCCGACTTGGTTACCCGCGCCGCCACGACCACCGAGTCAAAATCCGAAAGTTTCGCAGCGGGACTCATAGCCATCGAATCATCGAACGAAAACTCCAGCGGCAGATCCTTCACCTTGACGCGCACCGCGGCGAGCGGCATGCGCGAGCCCTGAGCCGGTCGCGCCAGCACGAATACCGTATCATCCGGAGCCGCGCGCGCGGCAAGCGCCGGCGCCAGCTTGATCGTTCCGCTAAGGCGCTCGCTCTTTGCCGCGACAGGCTTGGTCGCCTCCGGCGGCGTTGCCTTGCCTGCCTGCTCGGCTTTTGCCACCGTGGTCGGCAGACTGGGCGCCCCGCCCTGCTTGTCCTCGGCTTCCTTGATGCTGGCACGCACCGAATTCCCCATTTCAGAATCCGCCGGCAACAGCGGCAATATGCGCTTCCAGTATTCGGCCGCCTTGGCGAAATCCTGCTTTTCGAATTCCACCGAACCGGCCAGTGCCAAAGCCTTGAGATTGTTGCCGTCGGCCGCCAGTGCGCGCTGTATTAGTACCTCCGGCTTACCCCGCAAGGTTTGCCCTTGTGCCATGGCGAGACTGTCGGCGTAATCTGCCAGCAACTGCGCGTTCGACGGAAATCTGGCTTCGGCCTTGGCGTAGGCGCCTACGGCCTGGTCAAAACGCCCCAGAGCGGTGTAGGTGCGCGCGAGCATGACCCAGCCTTCCACGTCGTCCGGGTTCGACTCCAGCCGTTGCGCCAGGCTCGCAGCCATGGATTCGATCTGCCCCTGCGACAGTTCGTGCGGCGCTGCCTGTGCCTGCGCGGCGCTCGCCCGGTTTGGATTAAGCCCCTGCGGACTGCCCAGGATCAGGTAGAACGATACCGAACAAATCGGCACCGCGAGCGCGACAGCGATGACCACCCACTTGCTGCCCGTTGCGGGCACAGCGGCGCCGGCCTCAGCCGCGCCGGTGTCCTCCAGCAATCCGCGCTGCAGGTCCGCGCGTGCAGCCTCCCACTGTTCGCGGCCGATGGTGCCCGCCGCCAGGTCGGCGTCGAGTTCGGTCAACTGATCGCGAAAGACCGTCAAATTGGAAGCTTCGCGCGATATCGAGGCCTTGTCCCTTCCGCGATTGCGCACCAATGGCGCGACCAGGATTGCGAGCGCCACTGCGGTGAGCAGCGCCGCATACACCCAGAACATGGTCATGTGCGCTCCTCAGGCGCTTCGAGCAGGGAACGTACGCGCAGCTGCTCCTCTTCGCTCAACTCTTGCGCCGGCGCCGAACGCCGCCGCCGCACAATGTAATAGAACAAGCCCGCCAGCGCCGCCAGCAGCAGCGCAAATGGCCCAAACCACAGCGGCACCGTGGTCGCCTTGACCGGCGGCCGATAACGAACGAAATCGCCATAGCGGGCCACCATGTAGTCGATGATCTGCGCTTCGTTCATGCCTTCTTTCAGCTTCTCCCGAATCTGGTTCCTCAGATCGACCGCGAGTTCGGCGTTCGAATCCGCAATAGTCTGGTTCTGGCACACCAGACAGCGCAGTTCCACTGCAAGTGCCATGACGCGCTTTTCCAGCACCGGATCGGCAGCGACCGTCGGCGCTTCCTTGGCGAGCACCGCGCCCGCGAGGACGAGTCCGAGCAGCAGCGCGAGAAGTTTACCCATTTCCATTCAACTCCTTTACCAGCGGCAGGATTTTGTCGCGGATGATTTCAGGGTCGACAATACCAATGCGCTTGTAGCGGATCACACCAGCCTTGTCGATGACATAGGTTTCAGGAACGCCGTAGACACCGTAATCGATGCCGATGCGGCCGTCACGATCGTAGGCGGAAAGCTGATAGGGATTGCCGAAGCGGGCCAGCCAGGCAATGCCGTCGGCGCGCTCATCCTTGTAATTGAGCCCGTAGATCGGCACCACCCCGGTGCGCGAGAGTTCCACCAGATGAGGATGCTCTTCGCGGCAAGCCACGCACCAGGATGCCCACACGTTCAGCATCCACACCTTTCCCAGCATGTCTTTCTGTGAGAACGTCTTTTCCGGTGCATGCAATTGCGCCAAAGTAAATGGCGGCGCCGGCTTGTCGATCAGGGGCGACGGCACCTCGCGCGGATCAAGCTTCAGGCCGACGCCGAGGAACACCACCATCACCGCGAATACCACCAGCGGAATCAGAAAACGCGCGCGCAACATAGTCTAGCCCGCGGGAGATGGTTTGAGGTCCGCAGCGGCGGTAGTCTGCGCTGCAGCAGCCCGTGTCCTGACGCGATAGCGCCGGTCGATGACTGCGAGCAGCCCGCCGAAACCCATCAACAGGCAACCGGTCCAGATCCAGCTTATGAAGGGCTTGTAATACAGGCGTACGATCCAGACCTTCTGGCCGATCGACTCACCCAGCGCGACATACAGATGGCGCGACATGCCATAGTCGATCG
>JAENXP010000041.1 GCA_016649475.1 Burkholderiales bacterium
GCACGTTCCGGCTGTCGGGCATGATCATGTGGATCCTGTTCGGCGCGCACGCGTTCAGCGCGGCCTACCAGTCCATGGGCGCGCAATCTCTGATCAAGGGGATGATGACCAGTATCCCAGGCGGCCCCTGGGGAACCATCGTCTTCATCGAGTTGGTGCTGCTGCTGCTCGGCATGGTGCTCGATCCGGTCGGCATCATGCTGATCACGCTGCCGGTGTTTCTGCCGATTGTCACCGCGCTCGGATTCGACCCGATCTGGTTTGGCATCCTGTTCATCATCAACATGGAAATCGGCTATCAGACTCCGCCTTTCGGCTTCAATCTGTTCTACCTGAAGGGAATTGTGCCGCGTAGTGTAACGATGGGCGACATTTACCAGTCGGTGACGCCCTATACCTTGATCATGGTCCTGGGCCTCATCCTTATCATGCTGTTCCCCGCTCTCGCCACTTGGCTGCCGTCGCTGGTGCTGTGAAACCGCCTGTGCTGGCGCCAGTGCGCGCGCACGGCTTCGTCGAGTTCAGGGCCGATATTGGGTTTCCCGGTCCGATTCGCAGTCGATAGTTCCGAAGCTCGAGAGCAGCAGAAGAGGCGTAGCGATACTAACGGCTGTTCATTCGTTTGAACGCTTGCTGCTCAGCGCTTACAGGGCCGCAGGCTGGGCGACGCCCAGTTTTTCCGCCCACGGTGCGAGCGCCGGCAGGATCGAGGGCTCCAGCGCCACGCCCTCGCGCAATTGCCGCTCGCGGCGCAGCAGGCCGCTCTGCCCGGGCAGGCGTACGCGGTCGAAACCCGGGCGCGGCGGGTTGTCGAGGCAGGCTTGCGCCACCCAATTCATCTGGCGGCGGAATGCACTGCTTCCGCCAAACTTTTGGGGATCCAGGATTTGCAGGAAGACGCTGGCTCCCAAGGGCTCCGGTGGATCGGCGCGGCCGTGGCCAGCCAGGCCGGCGGTCAAGGCCTCTACCAGCAGCGCCAGGCCGTAGCCCTTGTGGCCGGCGTCCAGGCCGCCCAGCGGCTGGATCGTTCCTTTGCGCGGCGCGTGTAGCACAGCCGGGTCGTCGCTTGCGTTGCCGGTTTCGTCGATCAGCCAATGATGGGCCAGGCGCTTTCCTTCCTTGCGCAAGCGATTGGTCAGCATGTTTGTGGTGATGGATGTGGATACGTCGACCAACACCGGAGCGTCGCCGGTCGGAAAACCGATGGCAATCGGGCTGGGCGAGAACAGCGCGCGCAGGCCGCCAAAGGGCGCTACGCTGCCGCCGCCCGGCGCAGAGGACAGCAACAGCATGACCAGGCCCTGGTCGGTGGCGCGCTTCAGGTAGGCCGCGAGGCAGGCGATGTGGTGGCTGCGGCCTATGGTCACGGTTCCGCTGCCGTTAATCTTTGCCTTCTCGCTTGCAATCTCCATCGCGCGCAGCACCAGCCAGGGGCCGGGCAGGCGTTGCCCGTCCCAGGTCAGTACAGCCCCGTGATCGGCCAGGACGATGGGCTCGCCCTCCAGTTTCATCTGTCCCGCTTCGATATGCTGCAGATAGGTCGCGAGCAGATGCAGTCCGTGCGTGTCGTGACCGAGCAGGTCGGCTTCGACCAGGATGTCGGCGACGTCGGCCGCGCGGTCGCGGGGCATCCGGGCTCCGGCCAGCAGCGATGTGGCAAACTCGACCAGCGCAGGGGCGTCATAGCGCGGCCGGTTTGCGCTGTCTGGCGTGGAAGGAGGTGTGGCGTTCATCTATTGCGGTGGTTGAGATGGGAAAAGTTCTGCTCATCGGCATGAGCGAATATTACCGTGTGCGCGCACCGCAGTGTGTGTTTCGGGGCCGGGCGAACCGCGGGATATGGGTTGGAACGCCAATATCCATGCGGGTTTTCGCCGGCAGCCAAAATTCAACGGTGGGCCTGCGCTGCCCCTGAAATGTCCATGCTTCCGCTGCGGCGCCCGGGAAATCGCGCCCGCGTTCAAGGCGTCCGATCAGCCTAGCGCCTGATTCTCGTCCACGCAGAGCAGGCGCACGCGGCCCTGCGCCACCAGTCGTTCCTTGTCGTCGCGTATCCACGCCTCCCATACCTGGGTGGTACGTCCGCGCGTGACAGGCCGCGCCACTGCGTGCAGTTTTCCCGAACGTACGGCCCGGATGAAGGAGGTGTTGTTTTCCAGCCCGACCACGCGCTGGGCGCGCGCTCGCGCGACGACTGCCGCACCAACGGAGGCCAGGGTCTCGATTACCCCGCAATGCACGCCGCCGTGCACGATGCCATACCCCTGGTGGTGCTTTTCGGTCACTTCCCACTCGCAACTGACCTCGTCCGGCGTGGCGCTGAGGATGACAATGCCCATCTCCCTCACCCAGCCGGGAAGCGCATTTATCCAGTCCACAAACTGTTCAGTCATCGATCCGCCGAGCTGCTCCGTCGAAATTCGCAAAAAAATCCGTCTTGGTCGCTACGCCTTCAAAAAAAAGCCCCCGCAGATACGGGGGCTCTGAAAGGGCGATCCTTGCCTGTATTTCATCGCCCCAGACCTAGCGCCATCTTCGCCAAATTTACAGCCCTGGCGCGCTGCGTACGCTATCCGCACACTCCCACGTATCCGCAGGCGCTGCAAAAGTCGCATCCGTCCTTCTTGATCACGGCGTAATTGCCGCACTCGGGGCAGCGCGCACCTTTCATGTGCGGCGCTGTACCGCGCTCCGGCGTTTCGAGTATGCCCATGGTCTGCACCGGCATGCCATCCTCGGTCAGTAGGCCCAGCATGGCGTAACGGTGGATAATCAGCCGCGCTAGGTAGGAAACGGTAGATGGCCAGTTCTGCTGCTTGCGGCTGCCGGGGGTGTAGGCCATGAAGTCGCCCAGCGGTTCCGGGTAGTTGAGCAGCTTGCGCAGTTTCATGCCGATCCAGGCCGGGTCGATTACGCGCATGTCGAGCGACAGGATTTTGCACAGGCCGTCCAGGGCGCGCGGGTATTCGCCCGACAGCCACATCGAATAGGGCCGGGTGACGCCGTCGGGCAGGGTGATCTCCTTCAAGCCGAGCACGAAGTCGTCGCGGGTGCCGGGGTTGAGCACGTCCACGGTCCAGGACATGGTGCCGTCGGCGCCGGTCTTGGGTTCCTTCAGACTGAACATCGCGTCCAGCACCTGCCCGTGCTTCACTTCCTCGGGCAGCGCGCCCAGGCGCTCGCAGCGCCAGCGCACCAGCTGTGCCACGGCCGCGGTGACGCTGGGCATGTGCTTGTTTTCGCCGTGTGGCGGGAAGGGCATGTGGAAGGCGTCGTCGCCCAGGGTTTTCGCCAGGGTGTCGAGCTTCAGCCGCAGCCAGGCCGGATCGTCGGCGCGCATGTCCATGGACAGCGTCTTCGCCACGGCGCCGAGGCCGCGCGGTTGCTCACTGCCGTTGACCCAGACCTCGAACGGATGCGGAGTCCCGTTTTCGACATGGCCCACGAACAGTGCGAAATGCCCGTGCGGATGCTCGATCATGTAGGTCCAGGACGGATTGCCTTCGGCCAGTTTGGGCCGGCCCGGCCAGCGCAGGCTGGCGAGTACGGGCTCGGGCACCGCCTTGATCTCGATGCGGCGGTTGACATCGCTGCTGACGAAGTCCTGCGGCTGCTTGGCTTGGGGCGTGTCTACGGACAGCACCGAGCCGAGCACGCTGTTGGGACGGTAGGTAGCCAGCCCCTTGAGTCCCGATTTCCACGCTGCCATGTACAGGCCCTGAAAATCCTCGTAGGGATAATTCTCCGGCACGTTGACTGTCTTGGAGATGCTGGTGTCCACGTAAGGCGCGACCGCGGCCACCATGGATTCATGCGCCGCGGCCGAGATCTCGAGCGCGGTGACGAAATAATCGGGGAGGGCGTCGGCGCTGCTCGCAGACGCGGGCAGCTCGCCATTGGCGACCAGATGATGGTACAGGCGCCAGGCGTAATCTTCGACCGCGAACTCCTGCAGCGTGCCGTCGGTCATGCGTTTCTTGCGCGTGTAGCTCCAGGAGAACGGCGGCTCGATGCCGTTGGATGCGTTGTCGGCGAACGCGAGGCTGATGGTGCCGGTGGGGGCGATGGACAGCAGATGGCTGTTGCGCAGACCCTGCTTCCTGATCAGCGCCTTGATTTCGGCGGGCAGGCGCGTGGCGAAGCTCGTGCCCGACAGGTACATATCGGCATTGAACAGCGGGAAGGCGCCGCGCTCGCGCGCCAGGTTGCTCGAGGCGCGGTAGGCGTAATCGCGCATGACTTCGGAGATCTTGGCCGCGGTCTCGCGCGCGGTCTGGCTGTCGTAGCGCTGGCGCAGCATGATCAGCGCGTCGCCGAGGCCGGTATAGCCCAGGCCCACGCGGCGTTTGTTCATCGCCTCCTCGTGCTGCTGCGGCAGCGGCCATGCGGTCGCGTCGAGCACGTTGTCGAGCATGCGCACCGAAGTCTCGACGGTGGCGCCGAAACGCTCGAAGTCGAAGGCGGCCTGTTCGGTAAACGCAGCGGAGACGAAGTTGGTCAGGTTGATCGAACCCAGGCAGCAGCAGCCATACGGGGGCAGGGGCTGTTCCGCGCACGGATTGGTCGCTTCGATGGTCTCGCAGTAATTGAGATTGTTGTCGCGGTTCATGCGGTCGAGAAACAGGATGCCCGGCTCGGCGTGATCGTAGGTCGAGCGCATGATCTGATCCCACAACTCGCGCGCGCGCAGCTTGCGGTACAGCCACTGCCCGTCCTCGCGCTGATAGCCGCCGTTGTCCAGAAACTCCTGGTGCGGGCGCGCCTTGTGCGCGAGTTCTGCGTCCTGGTCGGTTTCCACCGCCTCCATGAAGGCGTCGGTTACGCCCACGGAAATGTTGAAATTGGACAGGTCGCCGCGGTCCTTGGCGTGGATGAACTCCTCCACGTCCGGGTGGTCGCAGCGCAGCACGCCCATCTGCGCGCCGCGGCGCGAGCCCGCCGATTCCACGGTTTCGCAGGAACGGTCGAACACGCGCATATAGGATACCGGCCCGCTCGCGCGCGAGTGCGTGCCTTTCACTTCCGAGCCTTTCGGGCGGATGGACGAAAAATCGTAGCCGACGCCGCCGCCGCGGCGCATGGTTTCCGCCGCCTGCTGCAAGGCGGTGTAGATGCCGGGCTTGTCGTCGACGATTTCGGAGATCGAATCGCCCACCGGCTGCACGAAACAATTGATCAGCGTGGCCTGCATCTGGATGCCGGCGGCGGACATGATGCGTCCGGCCGGGATGAAGCCGGCTTCCATCGCCTGCATAAAGCGCTTTTCCCAGAGAGCGCGCTTGTCTTCAGGTTCGACTGCGGCGAGCGCGTGCGCGATACGCGCGCGCACATCGGCTATGCTGGCCTCGGTGCCCTTGGCGTATTTCTCCAGGAGCACTTCGCGGCTGATTACTTGATCCGGAAGGGCGGGAACGACAAGGTTAGAAACCCTCTTTTCGTTTTTTGTAATGTCCATGTTATCAATACCTTATAATGTAATCTTGTGGTAGTGTGTGATCAGCATACTACAAATTGGGGCCGTTTGCAGCCCTGCACAAATTAATTTTTTCTGGTATGGAGGGGTGGTAACCCGAGCGCCGGCGGCCGGCGGCCGCTACGGCCGAGGTCCGCCGCTCGGGCGCGCACAGCCGGGGTAACTAGCTCCCTGTTTCAGCGTGGTTTCCTTGATATTGATCAATCGGCACCGGGTCTGCGGCGGCATCATGACTATGCAGTGTCATCGCCCGAGGCGTGCGCGCGCGGGTCGCCGGAAGATCACATGGGTACGAAACAGGAAATCATCAGCTCCCTAGGCGAAAAGCAGTTGCTCCTGCCGGGGCTGGTGCAAAGCGGCCTGGCGGCAAACGACCGGGTCAAGTATTTTTTTACCCTGCTGCAGCTGGCGCGGGAGCAATGCGAGCAGCCTGCGCCGAATCCGCCCGATCTGCAGCGCGAGCGCGAGGCGAGCGGCGTCGCCGATGCCGAGCTGGACGGCGTGATCGCGGCGAGCCGCGGCCTGCCGGGAGGGCGATGCCGCATACCCGGTGCCGGGGCGTTGCTGGGGCAGGTCATCGTCTGCCTGAAAGAAATGCTGGCGCCGATCGAATTGGCGCGGGAACTGGATCTGGAGAGCGGCGCCGGCGAGTATCGCAAGCGGCTTGCGGCTGTGGCCAAAGTTGCGCGCGCCGCGCGCAAGGACATCGTGCCGGCGGCGTTGATTTCAGCCCTGACTTCGGGCGAGCGCAAGCGCGGCGACACCGCACACCTGCTGGTAATGGATCTGCACAAGGCCTTGAACCGGCTGCAGGGGGAGTTGTCGCGCGAGAGCGTGGACGGTGCGCGCGTCTACGGCCTGCGCGCCCAGGACAAGGAACTGGTGCGCGCGTTCATGCGCGGTCTGAATTCGACCCAGGCGCTCAAGCTGGATCATCCGGGACTGGGTACCACGGCCGCCCTGAGCGGCAGGCAGTTGGTATTGCAGAACGACATCGGCACCACCGATGCGCACGTGCTGGTGGTGCACGTAGAGGGCCTGGCCGCCACGCTCACCTATTCCGACGTGCACCTGGAGCGCCTGCTGTTTTTCCAGAGTCTGTTCGAAAAATTCACCGTCAAATGGGAGGAAACCCGCTCGCGCCGCGAAAGCGGGCTGAATGAGGGCGGCATCTACCATCTGTGCATCGGCGCCTACAAGGCGCGCGATCGCGAGCAGCTGGCGCAATACCTGGAGTTCCTCGGCTCGCGTCTGGTATTCCTGATCGACTGGAACCGCGCGCGCAAGCGCCTGCGCCCGTTCGTGCGCAAGCGCAGTGGCATAGCTGTGCTCAAGTGGGCCGCGGACAACGGCTATGGCCACATGTCCTTCCTCAAGATCGGCGGCGACATGCTGATCTACGACGCGATGCAGTTCGCGATCAAGGGGGCGCCGCGCTTCGGCGAGGACTTGCGCGACATGCTCGGCCGCGAGCGCGCGCTGGCGTTCCTGAAATTCGTCGTGCGCACCTGCGCCGAAGGCGTGCTCACCGCCAAACCCGATTCGCTGATCCGCGACGAAGTGCGGGCCGAGTTGGCGAACTACTTTCACAGCGCCGAGCGCGACCTGTTGGAACTGGCCTGCGAGCACGCGGCGCTGCTGGTCGAACTGGCCTCGGGCGTGCGCGATGGGGTGCTGCAGCTGCAGCTTGCCGGCAGCAACGGGGCACTCGCGCGCATCGCCGCGCGCGCCAAAGCCTGGGAAACGGCGGCCGACAGCCTGCTGAACCAGGTGCGCGCGGCGGTCGATCATTCCGCCGGGGCGGTATTCTTCAAGCTGCTGCTGGAAGCGGCCGACGATGTCGCCGACAGCCTGGAGGAAGCGGCGTTTCATTTCACCCTGTTTCCGCCGCGCAGCGCGCCCGAGGATGCGCATGAACGCCTGCGCGCGCTCGCCGACCTGCTGGTAGCGGGGGCGCAGGAATACCTCAAGGCGCTGACGACTGCGCGCTATGTGCGCCGCGGCGCCGATCGCGACGACATGCGCGATTTTCTCGAGGCAGTACACCGCATCACCACGGTCGAGCACGATAGCGACCAGGCGCAGCGCGAGATCAAATCGGCGCTGCTGGCCGCCGAGAGCGATGCGCGCGGCCTGTTCGTGGTAGCCGAAGTCGCGCGCAATCTGGAGGAAGCTGCCGACGCCCTGATGCACAGCGGACTGGTGCTGCGCGACCATGTCATGGGCGCGGTGGCGGCGAGTTAGCCATGGCCAAGAGCAAGCGGCACGATAGTGGGGACAGTGAGCGGCGGGTATACCTGATCAGCGCGGGCGCCGCACTGGCGGCCGGCGCCTCGCCCGAGGAAATGGGTTTCAAGGCCTACAACCTTGCGCGCATGGCGGCCGTGGGCATGCCGGTGCCGGCGGCGTTCGTCCTGTCGACAGCCTTCTGTCGCGACTACTACGCGCAGAAGTGCGCGCTGGCCGAAGGTTTTCGCGATTTGCTGCGCGGCAACTTGCGCGAACTGGAGCGACTGTCGGGCCTGTCCTTCGGCGGCGAACGCCGGCCGCTGCTGGTTTCGGTGCGCTCGGGCGCAGCGGTGTCGATGCCGGGTATGCTCGACACCGTGCTGAACGTCGGTTTGAACGATGTCACCGTGGCGGGGCTGGTGCGCATGACCGGCAATCCGCGCCTGGCCTGGGATTCCTACCGCAGACTGATTCAGTCATTCGCTGAAGTAGTGCAGGGCGCAAAGCCGGACGCGTTCGACGCGGCGCGCGCGCGAGCGCTCAAGGCGGCGCGCCTTGCCAGCGCTAGCGAACTCGATTTCATCGCACTGCGCGAACTTGCCGGCGAGTATCTGGAGATCTACCGCGAGCTTACCGGCGAGGGCTTCCCGCAGGCGCCGCAGGACCAGCTGACCGCCGCAACGGAGGCGGTATTGCGCTCCTGGTCCGGGAAGAAAGCGCTCGAATACCGGCGTCTTCATCACCTGCGCGCCGCCGCCGGCACCGCCGTCTGCGTGCAAACGATGGTATTCGGCAACAGTGGCGGCACTTCCGGCTCCGGGGTCGCCTTTACCCGCGATCCGGCAAACGGCGAGAACGCGCTGTACATGGATTTTCTGTTTAATGCCCAGGGCGACGATGTGGTGTCGGGCCGGCAGGAACTCGGGGACCGCGGGCAAATCGGCGCGCTGCTGCCGCAAGTGGCGCAGCAAATCGACGCGCTGCGCCAGCGCCTCGAGGCCGAGTTCGGTGACCTGCAGGAATTCGAGTTCACGGTGCAGAACGGGCAGCTCTATATGCTGCAGACGCGCAACGGCAAGCGTACGCCGCTGGCGGCGATGCGGATCGCGGTCGAAATGGTCGCGGAAGGTCTGCTGGAGCCGGCGGCGGGGCTCAAGCGGCTGGAGGGCTATAAGCTTCAGTCAATTCTGACCGAGTCGATCCGGGCCAAGGACGGGCAGACGCCGCTGGCGCGCGCCGTGCCAGCGGGTGTAGGCGTTGCGGTTGGGGAAATAGCGCTCGACTCCGAGACGGCGCGCCGGCGCACCGCATCCGGAAAAGCGGTCATTCTGGTGCGCGAGGACACGTCTACCGACGACGTCGGCGGCATCGCCCGAGCGGCCGGCATACTTACCGCGCGCGGCGGACGCACCGCGCATGCGGCGGTGGTCGCGCGCCAGATGGGCAAAGTGTGCCTGGTCGGATGCCGCGAGCTGACGATCGACCTTGCCAGGCGCAGTTGCAGCATCGGCGGCAAGCCCTTGCGCGAAGGCCAGGTGATATCGCTGGACGGCGGCGCCGGCGAAATTTTTCAGGGCGCGGTCGACATCGTGCGCGCGAAGCCCGAGCGCGAACTCGCGGCGGTCGCTTCCTGGCGTGCGCAGTCGCCGCCCTCCCGGCGGGCGCACAGCAGGCGGTAGTGACCGCGACAGAATAGGATAGTTCGACCGTCCTTTTGGAAATACCTGGGAGGCCGTTACGTGACGGCGAGAGCATCCCGGCCGCAAATCGGGCACGAGCGGCAAGCGCCACACCAATCGCCTCGTGTCGCGATGCGTCCTAGCGCATGAAAATGCTCCGTTCCATGTATTCACGCAGAAACATGGCACTGCGTACGGTACCGGCGGTGGCGTCGAACAACACCACGAAGCGCGTCGGTTCGTTGAAGGCATCGCGGAAGCGCCACTCCCACCCCAGTTCGTTGCGTTCCTTGTTGTAGACGCTGCGGCTGTCGATCGGCGGACCGAGCAGCCGTAGTACCTCTTCTTTGCTCAGGCCGGGTACGATGCGGCGGAAAGTCCGATCGTCGAGAGCATTCTCTATGCTTTGCAGGCGCCCGTCCGGCCCGAGTTTTACCATATAGGTATGGTAACCATATGGTCCGCGTGGATAGGCGAGCTGGACTGAACCGTCGGCGTCCTGCCATCGCATCGCAGGCTGTCCCATCTTTGCCTGCACCTGTTCCAGGTTCGCTTCGCCTGGCTTCAAGCCGGCTCCGCTGTAGGA
>JAENXP010000601.1 GCA_016649475.1 Burkholderiales bacterium
AGACGAATTCTTTTTGACCTTCGAACACACTCTGTGATTTGGCCGGATAGTTGCCCGACAAGATGGGTTTAGAAGCCGTGAATTCCTGTTAGCTAAAGAGCTGAGTGTGGCTTGGAAAGCAAATCGTCTCTGACCCCAACTGCCTGCTCACATTAGAATGCAGCCGGGCAAATCTTCCACCTTTGGGGTCGGAGTGCGCGCGTCCGCCCCCCCGGGGGGGAGTTCAATTCGACAGCAGCACCGGTACCGTCATCGAATCTATTATGGTGCGGCTGGCGCCGCCCAGCACCATTTCCCTGAACCGCGAATGCCCGTAGGCGCCCATGACTATCAGGTCCGCCCCGAAGTCGGCGGCGCGCGACAAGATCTCGTTGCCTACGTCGTTTTGGGCCGCGTGGTCCACATATACCTCGACGTTCACCCCGTGCCGCGCCAAGTAGGGCGCTATGTCCACGTCGGGCATCGCGCCGTGTTCGCCGGCTTTCGGGTCGATCACCAGGACCCGAATGGCTTCGGCCTGATGCAGGAATGGAACCGCATCGGTAACAGCCCGAATCGCCTCGCGGGTTGCCTTCCAGCCGATGAGGATACGCTTGCCGATGCTTGCGAAAGCGCCTACGTAGGGAACCATCAGCACCGGGCGGCTCGCTTCGCGCACCACATGCTCTGCGAAGCCACTGCCGACCCCGGAATAGTCCTCCAACCCAGGCTGGCCGAGGACGATCAGGTCGGCATAGTGCGCATGCAGCGTGACCGCATCCACGGCGTTCAGCGCGCTCGTTCGCCATTCTGCGCTTGCCAGCGTGGCGCCGGACACCGCCTTGTCGAAAGCCGCCTGCGCACGCTCCACCTGTTCATCGGCATAGCGCCTTTTGAATTCTACGAGCGACATACCACCCGCCTGCACGTAACCCGGCAGTTCGACCGCAGTGAGGGCGTTGAGCCCGATCAGATGCGCATCGTATTGACGCGCAAGGGCAATTGCGACCTCGACGCGTGCTGGGCACCGTTTGCCTGCATCGATGTGAACCAGGATAGTCTTGTAAGACATGGCACAGCCCTCCGCGAAATTGGTTCAGGCGCCTTTCGGCGACACTAGCCAAAGCGAAGAACCCTAACAGCCATTCATGCCGCTTCGCAATCGGCGCAGAAGCAGGAGTGAGTATTTGCTCCGTCAGGTCTCTACGTACATTGCAAACAGCACCAGCAGAATAGCGATGGCCTGAAAAGCAACGCGCCATTCCATCCAGTGAGCGCTGTCCAGATGCCCGACTTCATGGTCGGTGGCCATGGAAGAAATCCCCGATGCCAGCGCGACGATGGTCGCGAGCATGGCCGCCAATACCAACATGGTAAAGAAGCTCATTGTCTCCTCCTTTTCGGTGATTGAAGAACCCGATCACGCGCCAGTTGCGATTGAATTATAGGTTCTGATCAAAAAATGTCAGGAAAATGAAGACCGGGGCTAACGATGTCGCGCAGTACCCCCACGGTGCACATGCCAGATCAAGGCTGCGGCGCTTGCGCCGCGCCTTCCTTGAGCAGGCCGACTTCATAGCGCAGGCTAGTGTTGCCGACGCGGCCCTAGCGTACGCCGGCGTCGATGTTTTCCGGGAAGGTTACCGGTGCAGGAAACTTGCAGCCGCTCTCCACGCACAGGCCGATGGATTTGGATTCGGGCGCGCCCAGCACACGATAGTCGACGAGCATGCGCGTCACTGCCGCCCAGGCCGCCCAGGCGCAGCAGCCGCGCTAGGGGTGAGCTCGCGCGGAGCCGAACGCCGTTTCCCGCGGAGCGCGCCGCATGTGCCGTATCAAGCGCTCACCCCGTGGGGGGCCAGAATCTGGCGTATGGCCTTGACGTCCTGCAGCTTGTCGAATCCGGCATTCAGCTCGTCGAAGCCGATATAGCCGTCGATCAATCGATCGACCGGCAGGCGCCCCTCCCGGTACAGGCGGATGAACCTTGGAATATCGCGCACCGGCACGCACGATCCCATGAAGCTGCCACGAACCGATTTCTCCTGGCCGACGAGATCGGCCTGGATCACGCTGAAGGATGCCGTCGACGGCGGAAGGCCGGCGGCCACCGCCGTTCCGCCGTGCTTGATGAGCGCATAGGCCATGGTCATCGCGGCCGCGCTGCCCGACAGCTCGAAAGCATAGTCGACGCCGCCTCGCGTCAACTCCAGCACCTGCTCGACGCAATCGGCGTCTCGGGCGCATATCGCGTGCGTGGCGCCGACGCTGCGCGCGACCTCCAGCTTGGACGGTTCGTTGTCGATCGCAATGATGGTTTCGGCACCGGCCAGTCTCGCGCCGAGCACGCCGCTCAGTCCGACTCCGCCCAGGCCGATGATCGCAACCGAGTCTCCCGCGCGGATTCGCGCCGTGTTCACCACGGCGCCGACACCGGTCATGAC
>JAENXP010000219.1 GCA_016649475.1 Burkholderiales bacterium
CCAGAGCGCTTGCCAAGGACGCTGCTGTAGACAAACTCTGGGAACTGCATGGTCGGGAACTTTACGCCGACGGCAGAATGCCGCCCGAACTAGTGCTGCTGCTCAGCTATTCGACCAGGCCAAAGTAGAACGCAGACCTTAATCGGTGTAGCGATTTTAGGCCGTCAGCGCTACTTCTCGGCCTTAACCCATGCTCGGCCCCGCGCTCACGGTCCACGGCCTTCTTCAGCGCCTGGTCTAGACGCCGTCGTAGAGCCAGGCCATGCCGTTGTAGGCCTGCTCCGCTGTGCGCCCCGCGAGCATCTGCCGGCGCAGGTCGCGCACGGCATCGGTGGCGTGATAGACGTCGCCATACATGCGCGCAGTCAGTTGCACGCGCGTGGTGCGCAGATAGCGCTCGCGCTGATAGGCGAGGAAAGCGCCGTGGTAATCGCCCTTTGCTGCGGCCAGGCTGCGCGCCAGCACCACCGCATCCTCGATCGCCATGCACCCGCCCTGCGCCAGGTATTGCAGCATCGGGTGGGCTGCGTCGCCCAGCAGGGTGACGCGTCCCTCGGTCCAGCGGCTGACGGGCTCGCGGTCGCACAGCACCCACATCTTCCACTCGTTCGCCATCGACAGGAACTCGCGCACCTTGGGATGCTGCCCGGCAAAGCGCTCGCGCAATTCCGAGGGGTCGCCGTAGGTGTCCCAGCCCTCCTCGTAACGGCTGCTGTGGAACACGACCACCAGGTTGTAGACTTCGCCGCGATGCAGCGGATAGTGCACCAGGTGCGTCTTCGGTCCCGCCCAGAGCACCACATTGTTTTCGCGCAGATGCTCCGGCACTTTCGCCAGCGGGATTACGCCGCGGTAGGCGATGTGACCGGAGACGCGCGGCTTGCCGTCGCCGACCAGCTGGTTGCGCACCGCCGACCACAGACCGTCGGCGCCTATCAGGGCGGCGCCCTCGACGGACTTGCCCTCTTCACTATGGACTACCACGCGATCGCCGCGATCCTCGTATGACGCAACTTTGCAGTTCGTCGTCAGCGTCGCCAGCGGCGTGCGCTTCACCGCATCGATCAGCACCTTGTGCAGATCCCCGCGATGGATCACCGCGTAGGGATAGCCGAAGTGCTTGCGCAAGGGCTCGCCGGTGGGAATGCGCGTGACTTCCGAACCGTCGAGCGCGTCGCGCATGATCAGATTGTCCGGAAACACCGCCCAATGCGACATCTCCGCGCCCACGCCGAGGATCTCGAACATGCGGAACACGTTCGGCCCGAGCTGGATGCCGGCGCCGACCTCGTGAAAATCGGCGGCGCGCTCTAGCACCTGGACCGCAAAACCCTGTTGCGTGAGCGCCAATGCAGCGGCGAAGCCGCCGATGCCGCCGCCGGCGATGAGTATCGGCAATTCCGCTTTCGCCATGCTTTCCACCTCCTTTGTTGCAGCGATTATAATCGCCCCGCGCACTCCACCCTAATGCGCGCCCGAAGGGAATATGCATGCCTATTACGCCGGAACGATTCCTCGAAGAGCCCGCGCGGCGCACGCCGCTGCTGGATGAAGTCGAGGTGCTGGTGCTCGGCGGCGGACCGGCCGGCATCGCGGCAGCCGCCAGCGCCGCCAGCGCCGGCGCGAGCACCCTGCTGATCGAGCGCTACGGCTTTCTCGGCGGCATGGGCACCGCGGCCGGGGTAACAAATTTTTGCGGCCTGTACGCCAATGTGCACGGAGACATCCGCCGCGTGGTGCACGGCATCGCCGACGATCTGCTCGAGCGCATCGACGCGCTGGGCGGGCTCAGCGCACCGCATCTCATCTTCGGCAAGACGCGCGCGCAGGCCTACGACATGTCGGCTTACAAGTGCGCGGCGGACGATCTGCTGCTGGCTGCCGGCGCGAAGCTGCTGTTCCATGCCCAGGCGGTGGGCGTGCTGATGAAGCGGGAGAACGAGATAGACGCCCTGCTGATCGAGACGCGCTCGGGCCGCCGGGCGCTGCGCGCGCGCATATTCATCGACGCCTCGGGCGACGGCGACCTCGCTGCATTTGCCGGCGCGCCCTGGGAGAAAAGCGCGCAGCTGCTCTACCCGACGCTGATGTTCAAGGTCAACAATGTCGATCCGGAGGGCGCAAAGCATGCGGTGGAGGAGATCCCGCGGCTGATGCGGGAGGCCGAAGCCAGCGGCGAATACCGCTTCGCGCGCATGGGCGCGATCGTGCGTCCGATGAAAAACCCGCGCGAGTGGCGCGCCAATGTCACCCAGATCCGCAATGAGCAAGGTCTGGCGCTGGACGGCACCGACGCGGCGCAACTCTCCGCCGGCGAAATCGAGGGCCGGCGCCAGGTGCGCGACTACATCCGTTTCCTGCGCGAGCGCGTGCCCGGCTTCGAGGCGAGCCATGTGTCCGACATCGCGCCGCAGGTCGGCATACGCGAAACGCGGCGGGTGACGGGCGAGTACCTGCTGTCCGGGGAGGACGTGCTCGAATGCCGCGACTTCGCCGACGGCATAGGGGTCAACGGCTGGCCGCTGGAGCAGCATGTCGCCGGCGACGTGCGCTGGAGCTGGCCGCCGATACCCGAATCGCGCGGCTACAACCAGCTGCCCTATCGCATGATCCTGCCGCAGCGCATCGACAATCTGCTGGTCGCCGGCCGCTGCGCGTCGATGACCCAGGCCGGACAGTCGGCGGCGCGGGTAACGGGCGGCTGCTTCGTCATGGGGCAGGCCGCGGGTACGGCGGCGGCCATGGCGGCGGCGCAAAACCTGAAGCCGCGCGCCGTGGATGTAGAATCGCTGCAGGCACGACTCGAAAGCGAAGGCGCCTACCTCGGGCGCAATGCGCACTGAAACCATTCGACACCACACGGAGAAAACATGAAACAGCTTATGCTCGCCCTAGCCCTCGCGCTTGCCAGTTCCCTCGGCCTGGCCGCCGAATCCTGGCCGGCAAAACCGGTGCATGTCGTCGTGCCCTTCCCGCCGGGCAGCTCGCCCGATCTCATTGCGCGCATGCTGACCGAAAAGCTGGCGCAGGTGCTGGGCCAGCCGGTGATCGTCGATAACAAGCCGGGTGCGGGGGGCAATATCGGCACCGGCCAGGTGGCGAAGGCGGACCCGGACGGCTATACCCTGGCCCTGTCGATTCCCGGACCGCTGGCGGTGAACACCGTGCTCTACAAGAATAAAATGGGATACGACCCATTCACCGAACTCGCCCCGATTACACTGGTGGCGCTGAGCCCCAACGTGCTGATTGTCAATCCCGGCCTGGGAGTGAACTCGGTGCAGGAGTTCGTCGACTACGTCAAGGCGCGACCGGGCAAGCTCAACTACGGTTCGGTCGGCAACGGCAGCGCTTCGCATCTCACCATGGAGCTGCTGAAAATGCAGGCGGGCCTCGATATCGTGCACGTGCCCTACCCCGGCAGTCCGCAGGTCATTACCGCCATACTCGGCGACCAGATTCAGGCCGGCTTTATCGTGCCGGGCACGGCGATGCCGCTGGCGAAATCCGGACGCGTAAAAGCCATAGCCGTAACCAGCAGTGGCAAGAGCGCAGTGCTGCCGGATATGCCGACCGTGGCCGATGCCGGCTTTCCCGGCTTCGAGTCCAGCGCCTGGCTGGGCATGGTCGCACCGGCAAACACGCCCAAGCCCGTCATCGATCGCCTGAGCCGGGAATTGGTCGCGATCATCCACAGTCCGGAGATCGGCGAGAAAATGCGCAAAATCTATTTTCAGCCGGTCGGTACCGCCCCCGAGGGTTTGGCCGATCTGATGCGCTCGGAGCGCGACCGCTGGGCCAAGGTGATCAAGCAGACCGGAGCCGGCGTAGATTAGTAGACGCGCTGCGCCTGACTTTGCAGCTCATGGCTTCTGAAACCTGCATGCCGCCTGATATGGCGGCACGCAGGCCTGACTATCCAGGCAACTCGCCTAGCCCGGCGCCGGCGCTGCTGCCCCGCGATACCACAGGCTGCTCATGGGGCCGAACTCGATCAGCACCACGCCGCGGGTGCGCCTGGCGAATTCGCGCTTGAGTATCTTGTAGATGTCCAGGTCGAACAGCGGCCCGCTGCGGACTTCGAGCTTGTCGTAGATCTCCGCTTCGCTTTTCGCCGTGCCGAGGTAGCACCAGCGCTCGAACAGGTGCACCTCGCTCCTGTCGCCGCAGCACTCGCGCAGCCCGATCGCGCCCTTGTACGGCCATTGCGCCAGCCTGAGCGAGTGCAGCGCCTGCATCAGCCGCAGGTTGTGGGCCTTAGTGCTTTCCTTGCCGCAGCAGGCGCCGCGGCAGCGCTTGAGTTGATGCGCGAAGCAGGGCGCATCCGTAATGCGCGCCGGCTCCAGGCCGAGCAGCGCCGGACACAATTCGTGCTCTTCGCCGATGCCCTTGAGCGCGGCCAGGGCCGCGCGTTTGCTGCGGAATGTGCCGTACAACTGCTCCAGCCGCAGCACCTCGCCGTCGTCTGCGCTCACCAGCCGCAACGGCGCCCTGCCTTCCAGCGCGCCGTCCCATTCCCAGGCGTAGAAATTGGCGACGCGGCGCTCGCGCCGGTTGTGCAGCGGCAGCAGTTCCTTGATCAGGCGCGATTCGGCGAGCAGTGCGCCCAGTTCGCCTGCGGTCTCGATCCACTCGACGCGGCTCACCTGCTGCGTAATGCGCATGTCCTTGGCCAGGCGATGATCGCCGGAGAAATGCGAGCGCACCCGGGCGTACAGGTCCACGCTCTTGCCTACGTATAGCGGCGCGCCGCGCTCGTCGTAGAACAGATACACCCCGGGCGCCGCGGGGATCGCCTCCAGCACCTCGGCCGACAATCCGGCCGGCAGGCTGGGCGTGTCGAACTGCGCCTGCAGCGCGGCGCCTATGCGCGCCGCGTCGATTTCGCCGTGGATTTTCTGCAGAAACTGCCACAACACTTCGGCGTCGCCCAGCGCCCGGTGGCGCGCGCTGCAATGCAAACCGTGGCGCTCGATCAGGCTGTCCAGGTTGTGGCGGCGGTGTTCCGGATAAAGCTTGCGCGAGAGCTTGGCCGTGCACAGCACGCGCGGGCGGTAGGCGAGGCCCAGGCGCCCGAACTCGTTTTTTAGAAAGCCGTAATCGAAGCGCGCATTGTGCGCGATCAGGATTTTGCCCTTCAGCCGTTCGTACAGTGCGGGTCCGAGCTGCGCGAAGGTGGGCGCGTCCTGCACCATTTCGTTGCTGATGCCGGTGAGCGACTGGATGAATGCAGGAATGCTTTTCTGCGGATTCACCAGCTGGCTCCAGCTGCCCACGCATTCGCCGTTGACCACCTCGACCAGGCCGATCTCGGTAATGCGCTCGTGCGTCGCAGTCATGCCGGTGGTCTCGAGGTCGA
>JAENXP010000063.1 GCA_016649475.1 Burkholderiales bacterium
CCGCCGGCGGCACGCATCAGCTCGCGCGCCATGTACATGTCGGCGGCGTTCTTGGGGAACGACACGGCGAGGAAATCGGCCTCGAGCTTCGCCGCCGTACGGATATCGTCCATGTCCTTGGAGGTGAGCGCCGGCGCCGACAATCCCCCGCCCTGGCGGTTGATGCCCTTGCGGTTGGACAGCGTCCCGCCCACCAGCACGATGCACTCGATGGTGGTCGGTCCAAGGCGCTCGACGCGCATCGTGACTCGCCCGTCGTTGAGCAGCAAGGTGTCACCGGGGGCGACGTCGTTGACCAGTTCCGGATAGTCGAGACCGACCCGCTCGCGGTTGCCGACTTCGCACTCGACGTCGAACGTGAAGCGCTCGCCGCTGACCAGTTCGACCTTGCCGTCGGCAAACGTCCCGATCCTGATCTTCGGGCCCTGCAGGTCGGCCAATACGCCGATGTCGCGTCCCAGCCGCGTGGCAATCTCGCGCACGATCCTGATCGTCTCCGTGTGCTCCTCGAGCGAGCCGTGGGAGAAATTGACCCGCATGACGTTGACCCCGGCCTGGATCAGGCGCTCGATCATCTCGGGCGAATTGGACGCCGGCCCCAGCGTGGCGACTATCTTGGTGGCTCGGGGCAAAGACTCGATCATGTCAGTCCTTGTATTGGTTGCGTCAACCAACAAGATACTTGGATTCGGGCTCAGGCGCGCGCCCGCAGCGCCGCCACTGCCGGCAGTTCCCGGCCCTCGAGGAATTCCAGGAAAGCTCCACCGCCCGTAGAGATGTAACCGACCCGGTCGGTAATGCCGAACTTGGCGATCGCCGCCAGGGTGTCGCCGCCCCCGGCAATCGAGAAAGCGCTCGAAGCGGCAATGGCTGCGGCCAGCGCGCGGGTTCCCCCGGCAAACGCCTCATGCTCGAAAACGCCGATCGGTCCATTCCAGACGATCGTGCCCGCGCCAGCGATCATCGCTCCCAGTTCGGCCATCGTCTGGGGCCCGAAGTCGAGGATCCGGTCATTGCTGCCGACCTCAGCGACCGCCACCGTGCGGGCCACCGCGCGGGGGCTGAGATCGGTGGCCACCACCACGTCAACCGGCAAGGGCACGGCCGCGTCGCGCGCCCTCATTGCCTTGATTATGCTGCGGGCCTCCTCGACCAGGTCGGGCTCGGCCAGCGAATCTCCGATGGCCACACCCTCGGCCAGCAGGAAGGTATTGGCGATGCCGCCGCCGACGATGAGTTGGTCCACCTTCTCGGCCAGAGCCGCCAGAATGGTGAGCTTGGTCGACACCTTGGACCCGGCAACTATAGCGATCAGCGGCGAGGCAGGATGCGCCAGCGCCTTGCCCAGGGCCTCGAGTTCCGCCGACATCAACGGCCCGGCACAGGCGACGGGCGCGTACCTGGCCGCGCCGTGGGTCGTGGCTTCGGCGCGGTGCGCGGTGCCGAATGCGTCGTTGACATAGATGTCGCACAGCGCGGCGATGCGCCTGGCCAGCGCCTCGTCGTTCTTCTTCTCGCCCTTGTTGAAGCGGCAGTTCTCCAGCAGCACCACCTTGCCGGGTTCCACTTCCACGCCGTCCAGCCAGTCGCGCAGCAGCGGCACATCGACGCCGAGCAGTCCGGACAGGTGGCGCGCCACCGGCGCGAGCGATTCGGACTCGCTGAATTCTCCCTCCTTGGGGCGGCCGAAATGCGAGGTCAGCATCAGGCGCGCGCCGGCGGCGAGCGCAAAGCGGATGCCCGGCAGCGCCGCGCGTATGCGCGTGTCGTCGCCGATCTTGCCGTCCTTCGCAGGCACATTGAAGTCCACGCGTATCAGCACGCGCTTGCCGCTCAGGTCGAGGTCGGTCATTTTCAGGATAGCCATGTCGTTCTCCTTGCAGATTTGGGGATGCTGCCGCGGCTAACCGGGCATTTTCCTGCGCGCGAAAAATTCGCTCATCACCCGTTGCGGCTCACCGCTTGCATAAAGCGCTTTTTGCGCGCGCCTGGCCGCGGCGAGCGCGGCGTCGAAACCGGGCTGCGACAGTTCGCGCAAGCGCGCCTTGGTGGCGGCGTAGGCGGCCGCGGGCATCTGCGCCAGTTCGCGCGCCAGCCGGATTGCGCGTTCGAGCACTTCGGCTTGCGGCACCAGATGATTGACCAGGCCGATTTCGTGCGCGCGTTGGCCGAAAAGCAGCTCACCCGACAGCGACAGCTGCTGGTTGAGCGACAGCGGAAGCTGCAAACTCATCAGATAGGTGCCGACGATGCTCGCCAGACCGGCGCGGATCTCGGGTTGCCCGATGCGCAGCCCGGCATAGCCCACGCGCAGATCGCAGCAAAGGGCGATCTGGAAGCCGGCGCCGGCCGCCACGCCGTTCAGCGCGGCGACCAGCGGCTTGTCGAAATCGCGCACCGATTGGTACATTGCGTGCTGGCGCACCAGCCAGACCTCCACCCCGTCCACTGTCAGATCCAGCGCCTCGCGCAGGTCCTGCCCGGCGCAAAATGCGCGCTCGCCTGCGCCGGCGATTACCGCCGCCTTCACTTCGGCGTCCGCATTGAGCGTGTGCAGCGCCGCGGTGAGCGCCGCGCGCAACTCGGCGTCGACCGCGTTCAGCGCCGCCGGGCGGTTGAGGGTAAGCAGCGCGACGCCGTCGCGCGTTTCGATCAGGACCGGAGCCGCGGCGGCCACTGCCGCATCATTTCGCGTTCATGTACGCAACTGTCGTATCCAGCATGCGGTTGCTGAATCCCCACTCGTTGTCGTACCAGGAGGACACTTTCACCAGCGTACCGTTCGACACCTTGGTCAGCGTGGAATCGAAAATGCTGGAATGCGGATTGTGGTTGAAGTCCACCGACACCAGCGGATCCTGGTTGTAGGCGAGTATGCCTTTCAGGCTGCCTTCGGCCGATTCCTTCATGATCTTGTTGATTTCCTCTACGCTGGTCGCGCGCTGGGCGACGAAGGACAGGTCGACCACGGAAACGTTGATCGTGGGCACGCGTATGGCGTAGCCGTCGAGCTTGCCGTTCAGTTCCGGCAGTACCAGGCCCACGGCCGCAGCCGCGCCGGTCTTGGTCGGGATCATGGACTGGGTGGCCGAGCGTGCGCGGCGCAGGTCTTCATGATAGACATCGGTCAGCACCTGGTCGTTGGTATAGGCGTGGATGGTGGTCATCAGGCCGCAGACGAGGCCAATCTTGTCGTGCAGCGGTTTGACCATCGGCGCCAGGCAGTTGGTGGTGCAGGACGCGTTCGAAATCACCGTGTGCGCGGCCTTCAGCACATTATGGTTGACTCCATAGACGATGGTGGCATCGACGTCCTTGCCGCCGGGGGCGGAGAGGATGACTTTTTTCGCGCCCGCCTTGAGGTGTGCACCCGCCTTCTCCTTGCTGTTGAACAGCCCGGTGCATTCCATCACCACGTCCACGCCCATCTCGGCCCAGGGCAGTTCAGCCGGATTGCGTACGGCGCAAACGCGGATCTTGTCGCCGTTCACGACCATGAAGTCGCCCTCGACCGCGACCGTGCCGGGGAACTTGCCGTGAGTGGTGTCATAGCGGGTCAGGTGGGCATTGGTCTGGGCGTTGCCCAGGTCGTTGACGGCGACGAACTGGATATCGTGCTTTTTGCCACCCTCATAGAACGCGCGCACGATGTTGCGTCCGATGCGGCCGTAGCCATTGATTGCGACTTTGATGGTCATGATTTGCTCCTAGCGAAAAAATTGAACCACAGGCTCACTCGGCATAGATGCAGATATACACGGATCGATGCGGACTCCGTTTGAGCAAGATCAATCCGCGGGAACCTGACAGGATACGCTCAGATCACACTTTTCACCGCTGCCACTACATTGTCCACGGTAAAACCAAAGTATTTGAACAGTTCCGGACCCGGAGCGGATTCGCCATAGCGGTCGATGCCGATCACCGCCCCTTCCAGGCCCACGTATTTGCGCCAGTAGTCGGACACGCCCGCCTCGACTGCGACGCGCGGCACGCCGCGCGGCAGCACGGCATCACGGTAAGCCGCGTCCTGGCGGTCGAAAACGCTGGTCGAAGGCATGGACACCACGCGCGCGCGTACGCCCTCTTCAGCAAGTCTGGCCTGCGCGCCCATGGCGAGCTGCACTTCAGAGCCGGTCGCCAGAATCAGCGCCTGCGGCGCACCCGCGCAATCCGCCAGCACATAGGCGCCGCGCGCGACCCCGGCGAGCGCTGCAGCGTCGCGTTTCTGGAACGGCAAATTCTGGCGCGAGAACACCAGCGCGCTCGGGCCATCGCGCCGTTCGACCGCGCTGACCCAGGCCTGCGCCGATTCCACGGTATCGCAGGGCCGCCACAGGTCCAGGCCGGGCATCAGCCGCAGGCTCGATACATGCTCGACCGACTGGTGGGTCGGGCCGTCCTCGCCCAGGCCGATCGAGTCGTGGGTGAACACGAACAGGTTGCGCAGCTTCATCAGCGCCGCCATGCGCAGCGCGTTGCGCTCGTAGTCGGAGAAGGTGAGGAAAGTACCGCTGAACGGCAGGAATCCGCCGTGCAGCGCCATGCCGTTGGTGATGGCCGCCATGCCGAACTCGCGCACGCCATAGGATAGATAGTTGCCGCCGCCGGTCGCAGTTACAGTTTTCGCGGCCGACCAGTTGGTGAGGTTCGACCCGGTGAGATCGGCCGAACCGCCAACGAATTCCGGCAGCACCGGAGCCAGGCCCTCGATCGCGATTTGCGAAGCCTTGCGCGTGGCGACGGTCTCCGCCTTGGCGTTGATCTGCGCCAGCAGCGTGCCGCAATGCGCCTTCCAGTTCGCCGGCAACTCCCCCGTCGTGCGCCGTTTGAACTCGCGCGCGAGTTCGGCATGTTGCTTTTCGTAGGCTGCGAAGCGCTCGCTCCATGCGCCTTCGAACTCGGCGCCGCGCGCTTTCGCATCCCAGCCCTCGTAGACGCTCTGCGGCACCTCGAACGGCGGGTGGCTCCAGCCGATCGCCGCACGCGTGGCCGCAACCTCTTCGGCACCGAGGGCTTCGCCGTGCGCCTTCGCGGTACCGGCACGCTTGGGCGAGCCCCTGCCGATGACCGTCTTGCAGCAGATGAGGCTAGGCCGGTCCGGCACCGCCTTGGCCGCGCTGATAGCCCGGTCCACCGCATCGACATCGTGGCCGTCCACCGCGGCGATTACGTGCCAGCCATAGGCTTCGAAGCGCCCGGGCGTATCGTCGGTGAACCAGCCCTGCACCTTGCCGTCGATGGAGATGCCGTTGTCGTCGTAGAGCGCAATCAGCTTGTTCAGGCGCAGCGTGCCGGCGAGCGAGCAGGCCTCGTGCGAAATGCCCTCCATCAGGCAGCCGTCGCCGAGGAACACATAGGTGTAGTGGTCTACGATGGGCAAGTCCGGCCGGTTGAACTCTGCGGCGAGCAGGCGCTCGGCGAGCGCCATGCCGACGGCGTTGGCGATGCCCTGCCCCAGCGGCCCGGTGGTGGTTTCCACACCCGGAGTCACGCCCACTTCCGGGTGGCCCGGCGTCTTCGAGTGCAGCTGGCGAAAGCGCCGCAGTTCTTCCATCGGCAGGTCATAGCCGGTGAGGTGCAGCAGGGAGTAGAGCAGCATCGAGCCGTGGCCGTTGGACAGCACGAAGCGGTCGCGGTCCGGCCAGTGCGGGTTGGCCGGATTGTGCCGGAGGTGGCGGTTCCACAATGCGAGCGCGATATCCGCCATGCCCATGGGCATGCCCGGATGGCCGGAGTTGGCGGCCTGCACTGCGTCCATGGAAAGGGCGCGGATGGCGTTGGCTAGGTCTTTGCTGGTGGTTTTCATGGAGGGAGGGATGAAGGGAAGATGAGATTATCGTCGAAGCGGCGCGATTTTTCCAATGCGCGCGCCAAAATGGCGCGATGCGCGAGACGGCGCCGCGCCTAGGAACGGCGCCTGCGGTCCATTAGCTGCAAGATCATCGGCGTGAATATCAGCTGCATCGCCAGCTCCATCTTGCCGCCGGGCACGACGATGATATTGGGCCGCGACATGAACGAATCGTGCAGCATGGTGATCAGGTAGGGCAGGTCGATGCCCTTGGGATTGGCAAAGCGGATCACCAGGAAGCTCTCGTCCGCGCTGGGGATGTCGCGTGCAATGAACGGATTCGAAGTGTCGACCGTGGGCACACGCTGGAAATTGATATGCGTCTGCGCGAATTGCGGCACGATGTAATTTACGTAATCAGGCATGCGCCGCAATATGGTATCCACCACGGCCTCGGTGGAGTAACCCCGCGTCGCCTTGTCGCGGTGCAGCTTCTGGATCCATTCCAGATTGATCGTGGGCACCACGCCCACCAGCAGGTCGGCGTGGCGCGCGACGTTGACCTTTTCGGTGACCACCGCCCCGTGCAAGCCCTCGTAGAACAGGAGATCGGTGCCCTGCGGCACCTCCTCCCAGGGCGTGAACGTGCCCGGCTCCTGTCCGAAGGGCGCGGCCTCGGCCTCGTTGTGCAGATACTTGCGGCAGCGGCCGCCACCGCGCTCGCCATAGCTCGCGAACAGCGCCTCCAGTTCCTCGAACAGATTGGATTCCGCGCCGAAATGGCTGAAGTGGTTGTTGCCGCCTTGCGCCGCCGCGGTCATGGCTGCTTTCATCGCCGTGCGGTCGTGGCGGTGGAACGCGTCGCCCTCGATGATCGCGGCATTGATCTGCTCGCGGCGGAAAATGTGCTGGAAGGTGCGTGTCACCGAAGTGGTGCCGGCTCCGGACGAACCGGTGATTGCAATGACCGGGTGCTTGACTGACATGGTTTGCCCTCCTCGTTCTTATTGGTTCCCGCCGGCGCTCACTACTGCACGAACAGCGAGCGCGTGTTGAACAGCGGCGAAGTGAACGGCTGGTCCACGCCGCGATCGTGCTCGCCATGAAAGCGCGCGATGCGCTCGACTTCTTCCTTGGACCCCAGGATCACCGGCACGCGCTGGTGCAGCCCCTCAGGCAGGACTTCGAGTATGCGCCCGCGCCCGGTGGAGGCGGCGCCCCCGGCCTGCTCTACCAGGAAAGCCATCGGGTTCGCTTCGTACATGAGCCGCAGGCGCCCGGGTTTGGCGGGGTCCTTGTTGTCCTTCGGGTACATGAACAGCCCGCCGCGCATCAGGATGCGGTGCACTTCGGCGACGAAGGACGCAATCCAGCGCATGTTGAAGTCCTTGGCGCGCGGCCCGCTCTTGCCGGCGAGGCATTCCGATATGTAGCGCTTCACCGGCGGTTCCCAGAAGCGCTGGTTGGACGCGTTGATGGCGAACTCGCTCGCCGCCGGCGCAATGCGCAGGTCCGGATGGGTAAGGATGAATTCGCCGATTTCCCGGTCCAGGGTAAATCCATGCACGCCGTGGCCCAGCGTGAGCACCAGCATGGTGGTCGGCCCGTAAATGGCATAGCCGGCGCAGACCTGTTCGGCGCCCGGTTGCAGAAAATCCTGCGCCGTCGGCTCGCTTACGCCCTCGGGGCAGCGCAGCACCGAAAAAATGGATCCCACCGCGACGTTGACGTCGATATTGCTCGATCCGTCCAGCGGATCGAACGCGAGCAGATAGCGTCCGCGCGGATACTGCGCCGGAATGGAGCACACTTCCTCCAGCTCCTCGGAAACCATGGCGGCGACGTGCCCGCCCCATTCGTTGGTGCGCAGGAAAATGTCGTTAGCCATGACGTCGAGCTTCATCTGCCGCTCGCCCTGGACGTTTTCCCCCGCCGCCGCCCCGTGCACCCCGGCCAGAGCGCCCTTGCCGATGAGATAGGCGATGCGCTTGCAGGCGAGCTGGATGTCGTTCAGAAGTGCCGTGAATCCTCCCGTGGCACCGCTGTACTTGCGCTGCTCGCCGATGATGAATTCGGTGAGCGTACTCTTGAGCGGCATATCTCCCTCCCAGGTCCGTCGTTATGCCGCAGCCGGCCGCGTCGCGGCGGCATGCAGCTGCTGCAGCCGCTCGAGCGTAAGACACGGCCCGCCAACCCGCCTGGCGTCCTCGTCCGCAAGCGGCGCATCCGCGTCGCCCAGGCTGCGCAACAACAGATCCGCATCGCTGAAGTCCTGTCCCTCGCTCCAGGTGGTGGGTGTAACCACGGTGTAGAGTCCCGCGGCTTTGGCAGACAGAAGTCCGTTGACCGAGTCCTCGAACGCGACGCAGTCGCTCGCCGGCAGGCGCAGCATGCCAAGCGCCCGGGTATAGATGTCGGGCGCCGGCTTTTTGTTAGACACCACATCGCCGCAGGCCAGCGCCTCGAACCAGTTCCATGCGTCGGCGCCGAACTGCGCGCCGATGAGCGCCGAGACATTGGCCGAGGTCGTGGTCGAGGCGATGCCCAGGCGCACCCCGGCCGAGCGCGCCTCGCCGATGAGCCGTGCTACGCCGGGCCGCAGCGGCGCGCGGCCGTCGGCGATCAGCTCGCCGTAGATGCGCGTCTTGCTGCCGTGGATCAGCTGTACCATGCGCGTGAGCCGCGCCTTCTCCTCCCGTTCCAGCCGCAGCGACTCGATATACACCGCGATGCGCTCTTTGCCGCCGGATGTGCGCAACAGCTCGGCGTACTCGCGCTGGCTCCAGTCCCACGCGAGGTCGTGCTCCAGGAACGCCGCGTTGAAGGCCTGGCGGTGGGTTTCCTCGGTATCGGCGATGGTGCCGTCGACGTCGAATATCAGCGCCTTGATGGCCACGCGCTTAGACCGTCTTGCCGCTGTCTCTTATACACATCTCCGAGCCCACG
>JAENXP010000247.1 GCA_016649475.1 Burkholderiales bacterium
CGAGCAGCTCGGTGCGCAGGGCACGGTGGCCCTGCTCAACGAGTACTTCACTCTCATGGTCGATTGCATTCAGCGCGAGGAGGGCATGCTGGACAAGTTCATCGGCGATGCGATCATGGCCGCTTTCGGCATCCCGGTCGGACACGAGGACGACGCCGACCGTGCGGTGCGCGCGGCGATCGCGATGCTGCGCGAGTTGAGAGCCTGGAACGCGCAGCGCGTCGCCGAGGGCAAGCCGCCGGTCGACATGGGCGTTGGCCTGAATACCGACATGGTGGTATCGGGAAACATCGGCTCGAAAAAGCGCATGGACTACACCATTATCGGTGATGGGGTGAACCTGGCCTCGCGCTTGGAATCGGCCTGCAAGCTGTATGGCAGCCATATCCTGGTAAGCGAGTTCACCCAGGCCAGGCTGCGCGGCACCTACCGCACGCGCGAGCTGGACCTGGTAGTGGTCAAGGGCAAGACCAAGCCGGTCGCGATCTATGAAATTCTCGACTATCACACCGAGGAGACCTACCCGCACCTGGTCGACGCGCTGGGCTATTTCCGCGACGGTCTGTCCAAATACCGCCAGGGCAAGTGGGGCGACGCGGTCAAGCAGTTTTCCGAAGTCATCGCGATGAACCCGGCCGACAAGGCCGCCGGACTCTATATCGAACGCAGCCGCCACCTCGCGGAACATCCGCCCGCCGACGACTGGGACGGAGTGTGGGTGATGCAGAGCAAATAGGGCTGGCTTGGCCTACGCGACCGTATCGCGGCTTAGATTCCGCACGATCTCGCCCGAGCCGAGAATTTCCCTGATCCTGTCCACGCCCTGGCCGCCGTACACCGAGAAGCTCCGGGCGTATTTTTCGTCGTCACCCTTGCGCGCGCCACCCGCGATCAGGTGATACGGGTTCCAGCGCTCCCTGCTGCGGATTGCGCGGTAGGGCGTACCGAGCTTCCAGCCGTAGGAATAGAAGTGCCCGTGGTAGGTATCGTCGGTGCCGGCCTCGAGCAGGCGCCGCTTGTAGATATCGTGCGCCAGCGATTCGTGGCTCGCGACGAAGCGCGTGCCGACCCAGGCGCCGGCGGCCCCCATGTGCAGAACCGCATCCACCGCGGCGGCATCGGCAATGCCGCCGGCGGCCAGCACCGGCACGGGTGCGATTGCCTCGATGACGGCGGGCAGCAAAGCCATCAATCCGATTTTGCCGCGTACGTGGCCGCCCGCCTCTACCCCCTGCGCGATCACGATGTCGGCGCCGTCACGCGCCGCTTTGCGCGCTTCCGCGACCGATCCGATCTGCACCATGGTAGCGATTCCGGCCGCTTTGGCCCGGGGGATCACCTGCTCGAAATCGCCCCAGAACAGCGACAGGACTTTCGGACGCTCCTGCAACACGACGGCCAGTTGGGCTTCGAAGCCGTCCGGCCCGCCGCCCGGCGGCACCAGATTGACGCCGAATGGTTTTTCCGTCTTTTCGCGCGTTGCTCGGATCCACAGTCTGACATCGGCGGCGCTGCGCCGTATGCAGCCCAGGTGTCCCAGCCCCCCGGCCTCGCTTACGGCCGCTGCCAGATCGGGGCCGGCGACGCCGCCGAGCCCGGCCTGGTAGATCGGGACCCTGATCCCGCAAAGCGCCATTGCGCGCGACGCTTGTTCGTTCATTGCGAGCACCTGTATGCAGTAGGCAGGTCCGCTGCCTGGCCGGCAGAGCCGAAGACGGACGCGGAAATAAGGCCACATTGTATAAGGTAGAATGTCGCGGGGCGAGTTCATTGCCATACGCACGGCTCTGGGGTAGATTCGCACGGTCAGCTATTAGGAGATTGGTCATGAATTCCGGGTACACAGCGGTATCGAGATGCACATTCGCCGCGGTCGCGGTGCTTGCCCTGGCCGCCTGCGCCCCCTCGGGCGTGAGCTACAGCAAGGATGTGCAGCCGATACTTACAAAGAATTGTTCCGAATGCCACGCACCGGGCAAGGAGGGCTACGTCGCCAGCGGACTGGATACAACGAGCTATGCGTCGTTGATGAAAGGCGGCAAGTTCGGGCCGCTGGTCAAGCCCGGCGACGCCCTGTCGAGTTCGCTCAACATGCTGGTGGAAGGCCGCGCGCATGCATCGATTCGCATGCCCCACGGTCGGGAGAAACTGCCGGACGCGGACATCGAAACCCTCAAGGTCTGGGTGAACGAAGGCGCGAAAAACAACTAGTACGATCGCCCGTTGAATCCGAAACCCGCCTGCGGCGTAAGCGCGGGAGTACGTTTGCTCGAGAACAGGATGGTTCGCAACTACTGCGCCGCCGGGCCGGGTGATGCGCGCCCTGAAGCCGGATGGGGTTCAGCCCAGCGCGCCTGAGGCGCGCAGCGCGTCGATATCATCGCCGCCTAAGCCGAGCAGTTCACCCAGCACCGCCGCCGTGTGCTCCCCCAGCGCCGGCGCCGGCGTGCGCACCGAGCCGGGCGTAGCGGACAGGCGCACCGGCACACCCACTACACGCAGCTTGCCCGCGCGCGGGTGGTCGATCTCGACCATCGACCCGCGCGCCTTGACTTGCGGATGCTCGACCACCTGGGCCAGATCGTTGATGGCGCCGACCGGAATTCCGCTCTTGCTCAGCAGCGCCTCCCACTCCTCGTAGCTGCGCGTGAGGAAAGCCTGCTGCAGCCTTTCGATCAGCGCTGCGCGGTTGCGGTTGCGCTCGCCGTTCGTGCGAAAACGCGGGTCGTCGGCAAGCTCGGGGCAGCCGATCACCGGGCAGAAGATTTTCCACAGTTTTTCGCTGCCCACGGCCAGCGCCAGATCGCGTGTTTTGGTTTGAAACGTCTGATACGGCAACAGGGCCTTGTATGCGGTGCCCATGGGCTTGGGGATTTCGCCGGTCGCGCAATAATTTCCGATCATGGTGCTGAGCAGCGCGAGTTGGCCTTCCATCATGGATACGTCTATTGCTTGTCCGATGCCGCTTTTTTCCTTGGCGCGCAGCGCGAGCATGACGCCGAACGCGGCATTCATGCCCGCGGTCAGGTCGGCGATAGAGACGCCGGCGCGGGCGCCGTGCCCCTCGGCTTCGCCGGTGACGCTGATCATGCCGCTCTCGGCCTGAAGTATCAGGTCCAGCGCAGGGCGGTCACGGTAAGGTCCGTCCTGACCGAAGCCGGAAATCGAGCAATAGATAATGCCGGGATTGCGCTTGCGCGCCGTTTCGTAGTCCAGGCCCAGGCGCGCGAGCGCGCCGGCGCGGTAGTTCTCGAGCACGATGTCGCAGCGCTCTACCAGGCGCAGGAACGTTTCCTTGCCCTCTGGATTCTTCAGATCGAGCACCATGCCCTGCTTGTTTCGATGCAGGCTGACGAAGTAATCGGTCTCTCCACCCGCAAGAGGAGTGCCCCAGGCGCGTGCGATATCGCCCAGTCCGGGTGGTTCGATCTTGATCACCTGCGCGCCGTAATCGGCGAGCATGGTGGAGCAGAACGGGCCCGCGAGCGCGTGGCTCAGGTCGAGCACCTTGACACCTTCCAGGGGTAGTTGCATTGCGCTTCCGATTGTATGGCGGGAGCGGGTATTTTCTCATAGGAGTGTGGTTGTGCCGACCAAGTTTTGGCCTGCAAGCTCCAGCGTAGCCAAGCCAACCGCGAACCCGTCCTGTGATGGCCAAATCTTAAGCTGGTCCGCGCCAGACGGTGCAAGTCTTAGGAAGCGCGCTTGAATGACAGAATTAGGCCGGCGGAAAAAATGGACAGCGCAGAAAGGCGCACCGCAGCGACGCCGGCACACCTCCGCGACAGGGTGATAAAATGAAAAATGTCGCATCTGGCTCCGGACCGCGTGCTGCTCCGGCGATGGTGCAGTCGCTGCGGCGGCATTCGCCTCGGCAAATCTGAGCGATTTTCCTATGCATTTGCGCCCAGATCCGATCGTCGCAGCCTGTTTCGACGAAACCATGACGCTGGGCGTGCGTCGTCAATTCGTCGCGCGCGGCGACCGCGAACGTAGCTGCAGCACCGGGACAGGAAGCCAAACATGAAGAGTGACGCAGCGCCGGAAAAACTGGGAGAACTGCAGGCGCGTCTGATCCTGATTGCAGACATGCGCGAGAGTGGCGAGGTCGGTGCCGTTTTCGCGGGTGCGGGCCTCGCACGAACAGTGAAATTCGCCTCGTATCGCAACGGCAGCGCGTTTTTGGTAGGTAACGATGAACGTGCCTGAGGTACGCCCCGACACCGGCCGCGGCGAACGCGTCGGGCTGGACGAGGCGGTATTCTGCGATGGCAAGAACGCCAGCCAGATCGAAGCCATACTGGCCGAGGCGGGCAAGCGCAGTGCGCGGCTGCTGCTGACGCGACTTTCCGCAGAAAAGCTGGACGCATTGTCCGCGGGCGCGCGCGCCATGCTAAATTACGACGCCCTGTCGCGCAGCGCTTTTTTCGGAGCGGTGCCGGCGAGCGAGGGTGATCCGCGCGTCGCCATACTCTCTGCCGGCACTTCCGATTTGCCCGCCGCCCGCGAAGCGCAGCGCACGCTCGCATGGTACGGGCAGGGGGCCGCCGAATTTCACGACATCGGCGTCGCCGGACTCTGGCGCCTGACCGAGCGGCTGGACGAAATACGCCGCTATCCGGTGTTGATCGTCGCGGCCGGCATGGACGCGGCTTTGTTGAGCGTGGTGGGCGGGCTGGTGCGCGGATGCGTGATCGGATTGCCGACTTCGGTAGGCTACGGCGTCGCCGCCGGCGGACGCACAGCGCTGGATGCGATGCTGGCCAGCTGCGCGCCGGGACTGGCAGTGGTCAACATCGACAACGGCTACGGCGCCGCCTGCATCGCGCTGCGCATGCTGCGCGCATTTTCACCGCAAGACTGAGCCGACTCGGAAAACTGGCAGGAGGAGACACAATGCACATCGACCTCAGATACGGCAAAGGGACTCACCGCCTGGAGTTGGACCCGGCCTGGCAAGTCACCGTGATCAGAAAGCCCGACATGCCGCTGCTCGCCGACGCGGCGGGCGCGGTGCGCGCGGCGCTTGCCGCA
>JAENXP010000415.1 GCA_016649475.1 Burkholderiales bacterium
CGGTGCTCAACAAGATGCCGCACATCGCTATCCGCGCGGATGGTGCTTCTGGTGCAGCAGCTTCAGGCGCTCGCGCGCGACATGGGTATAGATCTGCGTGGTGGAGATATCGGCATGGCCGAGCAGCATCTGCACCACGCGCAGGTCGGCGCCGTGGTTGAGCAGATGCGTGGCAAATGCATGGCGCAGCGTGTGCGGCGACATCGGTTTGCCCGGCACCGAAGCGCGCGCATGCTTTTTGATCAGATACCAGAAGGCCTGGCGCGTCATCGCCCCTCCGCGTGCGGTGACGAAGGCCGCATCCGACTGCGCGCGCGCGAGCAAGCGCGGCCGCCCTTCTTTCAGGTAGCGCGTGAGCCAGTCCGAGGCTTCCTCGCCCATCGGCACCATGCGTTCCTTGTTGCCTTTGCCGAACACGCGCACTACGCCCATGTCCTGGCTGATTTCGAGCAGCTTCAGCGCCACCAGTTCGGATACACGCAGCCCGGTGGCGTAGAGCATCTCGAGCATGGCGCGGTCGCGCAGGCCCAAGGGTGTTCCCACATCGGGTGCCGCGAGCAGCGCTTCCACGTCCGTTTCGGTGAGCGACTTGGGAAAGCGCTGCGGCTTTTTCGGCGTGTCCAGCTTGAGCGTCGGATCGGCGGCAACCTTGTTCTCGCGCAAGGCGAACTGGAAAAAGCGCTTGAGGCTGGAGTGCAGCCGCGCCTGCGAACTCGCGCGCAGCCTTGCCTGGGTATAGCGAAAGGCGAAATATGCCGACAGGTCTTGTTCGCGCGTATCGAGCAGCGCCTGCGTTCGTTCGCGCGCCAGCCACTCGGCGTACAGACTCAGGTCGCGCCGGTAGGCTTCGAGGGTGTTCTTCGACAGACCGTCCTCCAGCCACAGATGGTCGCAGAATTCGTCCAGCAGGGCGGCGTCGCTCTCAGTCATGCGAGGGGCGGCGCGCACTCAGAATATCGGGCTGCTCGTGCGCGAGCAGCCGGCGCTTGACCTCGAGCAGGTAGCCACCGCTCGAATGGGCGAAGCCGCCCAGGCCCGTGGCCGCGACCACACGGTGGCAGGGGATCACCAGCGGAAAATAATTCGTGCCGCAGGCCTGGCCCACTGCGCGCGGCGCGGACCGCAGCGCCCGCGCAAGGTCGCCGTAGGTTCTGGTTTCGCCACAGGGTATCGCGGCTATCTGCTCCCACACGCTGCGCTGGAAGGCGGTGCCCAAGTGTTTCAGCGGCAGCTTGAAACGGTAGTCCGGATCGGCGGCATATTTTTCGATTTGCAGGCAGGCGCGTTCCGCCAGTGCGTCGGTAGGCGCCAGGGCGCCGGCGCTGCGGGGCAAATACACGATCTCCGCCAGGGCTGCGCCTTCGGTGCGCACGCCCACCAGGGCAAACGGCGTGTCGAGTTTGGCCTGAAACCGTGGCAATGCTGCAATGGCCTCGAGTAACTAGATGGTTTTTAACATATAAATCCGGCTGGAGCGGCGCCGCCGGGAGTGTCGAATTATACAAGCCAGCTGGAAAAACAGGCTCATTCGGAAGGAATATGCTAACATGTTGAATTTTCTGGCCTTCCAAAGTCGCCCTCGGGGCCGCTCTGGTCCAGGTATTTCAACCTAGGTTAGAGCAAGCTCAGGCTGGGGCAAGCGCTAGTTTGCCGCCCATTGCTGTCCGCTTGCGACACGACCTGCGATTCTCTTTAGACTGTCTCCCCATGACCCGCCCAATTCGCAACATCGCCATTATCGCCCACGTCGACCACGGCAAGACCACGCTGGTGGACAAACTGCTGCGGCAGTCGGGGACCTTCGCCTCCTACCAGCACGTGCAGGAGCGCGTGATGGACTCCAATGATCTCGAGCGCGAGCGCGGCATCACCATTCTCTCCAAGAACTGCGCCGTCACCTACGAGGGCACGCATATCAACGTCGTCGACACTCCCGGCCACGCCGACTTCGGCGGCGAGGTCGAGCGCGTGCTGTCCATGGTCGACAGCGTGCTGCTGCTGGTCGATGCGGTCGAAGGCCCGATGCCGCAGACGCGCTTCGTCACGCGCAAGGCGCTGGCGCTGGGTTTGAAGCCCATTGTCGTGGTGAACAAAGTCGACCGCCCCAGTGCGCGTCCGGACTGGGTGGTGAACCACACGTTCGAATTATTCGACAAGCTGGGTGCAACCGAGGCCCAACTCGATTTCCCGGTGATCTACGCTTCGGCGCTGCACGGTTGGGCGGTGGCCGACATAAAGGATGCGCCGAAATCGATCGATGAACTGAAGGACGACCAGCGCTTCAACATGCGTCCGCTGTTCGACGCCATCCTCAAGCACGTGCCCGTGCGCGAGGACGACCCGAACGGTCCGCTGCAATTGCAGATCTGCTCGCTCGATTACTCGAGTTACGTTGGCAAAATCGGCATCGGCCGCATTTCGCGCGGCCGCATCAAGCCGCTGCAGGACGTGGTGGTGATGAACGGCCCGGACTCGCAGCCGATCAAGGCGCGCATCAACCAGGTGCTCACCTTCGAGGGTCTGGAACGGGTGGTGTCCGAGGAAGCCGTCGCCGGCGACATCGTGCTGGTCAACGGCATCGAGGAAATCGGCATCGGCAGCACCCTGTGCGCAGCCGAGCAGCCCGACGCGCTGCCGCTGTTGCGCGTGGATGAGCCGACGCTCACCATGAATTTCATGGTCAACAACTCGCCGCTGGCCGGACGCGAAGGCAAGTTCGTCACCAGCAGGCAGATTCGCGAGCGCCTCGAGCGCGAGTTGAAGAGCAACGTTGCGCTCAGGGTCGAGTTCACCCAGGATTCCGATACCTTCATCGTCTCCGGACGCGGCGAACTGCACCTGACCATCCTGCTGGAAAACATGCGCCGCGAAGGCTATGAGCTGTCGGTGGGCCGCCCGCGCGTGGTGATGAAGGAAATCGACGGCCAGAAGCAGGAGCCCTACGAATTGCTGACCGTCGATGTCGAAGACAGCAACCAGGGCGCGGTGATGGAAGAATTGGGCCGGCGCAAGGGCGACATGCAGGACATGGTGCCTGACGGCCGCGGCCGCGTGCGCCTGGAATATCGCATTCCGGCGCGCGGGCTGATCGGTTTTCAGGGCCAGTTCTTGACGCTGACGCGCGGCACCGGGCTCGCCAGCCACATTTTCGACGATTACGGCCCGGTCAAGGGCGACATGGAAGAGCGCCGCAACGGCGTGCTGATCAGCCAGGAGGACGGCGCTGCCGTGGCCTACGCGCTATGGAAGCTGCAGGAGCGCGGCCGCATGTTCGTCTCCCCCGGCGAAACCTTGTACGCAGGCATGATCATCGGCATCCACTCGCGCGACAACGACCTGGTGGTCAATCCGATCAAGGGCAAGCAGCTGACCAACGTGCGCGCTTCCGGCACGGACGAGGCGGTGCGTCTCGAGCCCGCGATCGAACTCACGCTGGAGAAGGCGGTGGAATTCATCGCCGATGACGAGCTCGTCGAAATCACCCCGAAATCGATCCGCTTGCGCAAGCGCTACCTGAAAG
>JAENXP010000171.1 GCA_016649475.1 Burkholderiales bacterium
AGCGCCTTGATGGCCACGCGCTTAGACCGTCTTGCCGCGAAACACGACCATGGCTGCGCCCTGGGTCTGCTTCAGCTTGTCATAGCCGACCAGGCGCACATGGTTGTTCGGATTGGCCTTGTGGCAGGCCTCGGCCTCCGCCAGGACGCGGTCCACGTCGGTCTCGCCGAACAGCGGCAGTTTCCACATGTACCAGTAGTCGTCCATCAGGTGCGAGGGCTCGGTATGCTCCAGCGCCGGCGCCCAGCCGCGTTTGACGATGAACTCGACCTGCTTGCGGATGCGCTCCGGCGTCATCGCCGGCAGGTAGGAGAAGGTGCCGAATTTGCGGCTGGCCGGATCGGACAGCCGCGATTTGTAGTCCCGCATTTCACTCATGTGCTTGCTCCCCTAAATGTGCCGGCGCGGCTCAGGCGTGCGCCATGTCGAGCTTGTCGACGGTGTCGAATTCGAACTTGATTTCCTTCCAGGTTTCCATCGCGGCCTTGAGCTCCGGGCTGGTCTTGGCCGCCGCAAGCAGAATCTCCTTGCCCTCCTTTTCCACCTGGCGGCCCTGGTTGCGCGCTTCCACGCAGGCCTCCAGCGCAACACGGTTGGCGCAGGCGCCGGCGGCGTTGCCCCAGGGATGGCCGAGCGTGCCGCCGCCGAACTGCATTACCGAATCATCGCCGAAAATGGCCACCAGTGCTGGAATATGCCAGACGTGGATGCCGCCGGAGGCCACCGGAAACAGGCCCGGCATGAAACCGAAGTCCTGATCGAAAAAGATGCCGCGCGCGCGGTTCTCTGGAATGAATCTCTCGCGCATCAGGTCGATCCAGCCCAGCGTCGCCTCGCGGTCGCCTTCGAGCTTGCCCACCACCGTGCCCGAATGCAGGTGATCGCCGCCGGAAAGCCGCAGGCATTTCGCCAGCACGCGGAAATGGATTCCATGGTGGCGGTCGCGGTCGAGCACCGCGTGCAGCGCGCGGTGCACGTGCAGCAGCACACCGTTGTTGCGGCACCAGTTGGCCAGGCCGGTATGCGCGCAAAAGCCGCCGGTGAGGAAGTCATGCATGATGATCGGCATGTCCAGCGCCTTGGCGTGCTCGGCGCGCTTGTACATCTCCTCGGGCGTAGGCGCGGTCACATTGAGGTAGTGGCCCTTGCGCTCGCCGGTCTCGGCCTCGGCCTTTTTCACCGCCTCGGCGACAAAATCGAAGCGCTGGCGCCAGCGCATGAACGGCTGCGAGTTGACGTTCTCGTCGTCCTTGGTGAAATCCAGGCCCCCGCGCAGGCATTCGTACACGGCGCGGCCGTAGTTTTTCGCCGACAGGCCCAGCTTGGGCTTGATGGTGCAGCCCAGGAGCGGCCGGCCATATTTGTTCATGATGTCGCGCTCGACCGCGATGCCGTGCGGCGGGCCGCCGCAGGTCATGACGTAGGCGAGCGGAAAGCGCACATCCTCCAGCCGCAGGGCGCGGATCGCCTTGAAACCGAACACATTGCCGGCAAGCGAAGTGAGCACGTTGACCACCGAGCCTTCCTCGAACAGGTCGATGGGGTAGGCGATAAAGGCGTAAAAGCAGCTCGGGTCGCCGGGCACGTCCTCGATGCGGTAGGCGCGCCCCTTGTAGTGCTCGAGATCGGTCAGGAGATCGGTCCACACCGTGGTCCAGGTGCCGGTGGAGGACTCCGCCGCCACTGCGGCAGCGGCCTCCTCGCGCGGCACGCCTTCCTGCGGCGTGATCTTGAAGCAGGCCAGGAGGTCGGTGTCCTTTACCGGATAGTCCGGTTCCCAGTAGGTATGCCGGTAATCTTTCACGCCGGCGCTGTAAGAAGTGCTGCCCGTTTTGCGCATTATTGCCTCCGCTTAGAGTCTGTAACAATCCGAGGGGTAGGTTCCCCCTCGAGCGTCCCTTGATCGGTCCGCAGCACAATGACTCTAGCTGCGGATTATCCGTGTTTGTTGATGTGCCGCACAGGGTAGCCTTGCGCAAACATAAATCATAGTCACAACTTCTTATTTGTATGATAAGTTATTACTGATACATAGAACAGGCCGGTGACCATGACACTAAGGCACGCCACGCTGCGCCAGCTGCAGGTATTCGAGTCGGTTGCCCGCAACCTGTCGTTCTCGCGCGCGGCGGCGGAACTGCACCTCACCCAGCCCGCCGTATCGATGCAGGTGAAGCTGATGGAAGAGCACGCCGGACTGCCCCTGTTCGAGCGTCTGGGCAAGAAGATCTTTCTGACCGAAGCGGGGGCCGAGTTGCATCAGCACAGCCGCGTCATCGCCCAGCAGCTGCGCGACGCCGACGAGGCGCTCGCGGCGCGCAAGGGCCTGTCGCAGGGACGCCTGCTGATCACCATGGTGAGCACCGCGAAATACTTCGTGCCGCCGCTGCTGGCGCGCTTCCTCGGTCAGCACCCCGGCGTCACGGTAAAGCTTTCCGCGAACAACCGCGAGGTCGTGCTGAAGCAGCTCGCCGACAACGAAGTGGACCTCGCCATCATGGGACGCACGCCCGAGGGCATGGACGCCGTGGCCGAACCCTTCGCGCGCCACCCGCACGTCATCATCGCCGCTCCCGGGAACCCGCTCGCGAAAAAGCGCAGCATCCCGCTCGCGCGCCTCGCCCAGGAGACCTTCCTGATACGCGAGCCCGGCTCGGGCACGCGCGGGCTGCTCGAGCGCCTGTTCGCCGAGCACCGCCTGCCGCTCAACGTCAGCATGGAAATGGCCAGCAATGAAACCATCAAGCAGGCGGTGCAGGCGGGCATGGGCGTCAGCCTGCTGTCGCTGCACACCATAGAACTCGAGCTGAAGACGCGGCGCCTGGTAGTGCTCGACGTGCAGGGCCTGCCTATAGTACGCGACTGGCACGTGGTGCATCTTGCCGCCAAGCGCCTGTCTCCGGTGGCGCAGGCGTTCCGGGACTTCCTGTTGTCCACTGCGGGCAAACTCCTCCCGGAAAGGTGAAACAGCCGACGCCAGCCACTATAATGGCGCGTTGAAGCGAACTTACAGGAGACGCAAAATGGCAAAAGTCGCATTCCTCGGTCTCGGCGTCATGGGATTTCCGATGGCCGGCTATCTGGCCAAGAACGGCCACGAGGTCACGGTCTACAACCGCACGCGCGCCAAGGCAGATGCCTGGGTGGCCAAGCACGGCGGCAAGGCGGCCGACACCCCCAAGGCTGCCGCGCAGGGTGCGGCCATCGTGTTTTCCTGCGTAGGCGACGATCCCGACCTGCGCGCGGTGACGGTGGGCGCAAATGGCGCGTTCGAGAGCATGGCTAAAGGCAGCATTTTTGTCGACCACACCACCGCGTCGGCCAATATCGCGCGCGAACTGTACGCTGAGGCGGCGGAAAAAGGGATCCACTTCATCGATGCGCCGGTATCCGGCGGGCAGGCGGGCGCGGAGAACGGCGCGCTCACCGTCATGTGCGGCGGTGAAGCCGCACCATTCGAAACAGCCAAACCGGTTATCACCCATTTCGCCAAGGCGGTGACCCTGCTCGGGCCTTCGGGCGCCGGGCAGCTGACCAAGATGGTCAACCAGATCTGCATCGCCGGCCTGGTCGAGGGCTTGTCCGAGGGCATCAATTTCGCTCTCAAGTCGGGGCTGGACGCGAAACAGGTGCTGGACGTGATCGGCAAAGGCGCGGCCCAGTCCTGGCAGATGGACAACCGCGGCAAGACCATGGTCGACGACAAGTTCGATTTCGGCTTTGCCGTGGACTGGATGCGCAAGGACCTGCGCATCGCGCTGGAAGAATCCAAGAAAAACGGCGCGCCGCTGCCGGTCGCTGAAATCGTCAACGGCTATTACGGCGAAATCCAGAAAATGGGCGGCGGGCGCTGGGACACTTCCAGCCTGATCCGGCGCCTCAGAAAAGCATAGGCACGGTGTCGATCAAGGTCCGGAGCGCGCTGCGATGATGCCGTTCAGCGCACCCGAGGCCTATGTCGGCGGCGCGCTCGATGCAGGCGAGCCCGGCGACGATAGCCTGTGCTTCGTGTTCCAGCAGACCTCGCTGCTCGTTGCCGCAGGGCCGCCCGGTGCGCAACTGCCCGGATTCGAAGACCTTGCGAGCCTAGGCGCCGCGCCCCTGCGGCGCCTGTATCTGGGAACCCTGGGCAAGCGCGGCTGCTACGCCTTCGAATATGGCGCCGATACGCAGGCGCCGCCGGACCTGCTGTGGCAGGGGCTGCGCGCGCTCTATGGCAGTCTGGACGACGATTTGTTCGCGCTGGCGGGACGCGCGCTGCAGTACATCGACTGGGACCGCACCCATCAATACTGCGGCCGCTGCGGCACGCCCACGCGGCATCGCGCCAACGAGCGCGCGCGCGAATGCCCCGAATGCGCACAGATCGTCTATCCGCGCATCGCGCCGGCGGTCATGTGCCTGATCAGGCGCGGACGCGAGATTCTGCTCGCGCGCTCGCCGCGCTTTGCCCCCGGCATGTACAGCGCTCTCGCCGGCTTCGTCGAACCGGGCGAGTCGCTCGAGCAGTGCCTTGCGCGCGAAGTGCTGGAGGAAACCGGCATACGCATCGCCAATGCGCGCTATTTCGCCAGTCAGCCCTGGCCGTTTCCGCATTCGCTCATGATCGCCTTCGTCGCGGACTACGCCGGCGGCGAAATCACCCCTGCCCCCGACGAAATCGAGGATGCGCAGTGGTTCGACATAGACGCGCTGCCGAAACTGCCGAACAGAATCTCCATCGCTCGCCGATTGATCGACGGCGTCGTGGCCGGGATGCGCACGGCTTGAGAATCGCGGGACTGACGGCTAGCGGCCCAGGATTCGGTTAAGCGGCAGGCGGCAAGGGTTCTGTTTGTGGCAGCGCGATTTCGGCCTGGCTGCCAGATCACTGTCAGGCGTCTTTAGGCCTGCGGCCGTGCCTGGTGGTTGGCGGAAAGCGCCACCATGTCGCCGCGACGAGCAGACCGAAAAGCGTATAGCCCAGCGTGAACACCCAGGTGGGGGCGTCGTAGTACAAGAGCCGCTGCAGCCAATGCTCGATGAAACTGCCGCCGTAGGTCGCTGCACGTGCATTCGCGCGCAGCCACATTTCGAAAGAAGTGAGAGGGCAAGCGGCGCCCAACCAGGCCTGTGCTACGACAACGGCGATGGCGATCAGGTGCGCAAGGCGAAACCACAGGCCATTGACCCACTTCCATGCGCGAAAATTGCCGGCGATCGTGAGTACCAGCCCGCCGACGACGAACGCGACAAAGGAGAAATGGAGCATGAGCACCACATCCGCGAGCAATCGATACGGCGTGTCGTCGCGCACTTGAGATGCCTAGCGCCCGACGTCAGGGGCGGACCGGTGCCATGCCGATAAGGGACGGCGACGCGGATGGTCGCGCCCTCTGCATGCCGAAGTTCGACGGCAAGCTGTGCGCACTACTGCGTTTCGTCGCTAAACCCTGCGCTCCAGTGCGAGCCGTCACAAAAAGGCTTGTTCCTGGACGCTCCGCAACGGCACAAGGTGTAGCGCTCCGTCGATGCGCCCCGCGCCCAGGATTGCTCAGGCAATTGAGCACCACCCGTGACCGCGTACGGACCATCCTTCGTTACCGTAATCGCCGCATCCCGCTGTTGATCGCCGCCCCCGACCTCGTCGAGCGTGTAACTCAGCGCCCCCGACGGACACCTGCGGATCGTCTCGATGATCGCCTCGACTGCGCCACCGGCAGGATCGATCCAGGGCTCGCTTTTGTACTTGAACACCGAGGCCAAGGCATCGGTACAGAGTCCCGCGTGGGCGCAGATCGACCGGTTGTCATGAATGACGATGCCCTCGGCTGGGTAGCTGTCGCGCTTGTCGGCGCTCCCCTCGGCAAGCTTGGCACCGGAGAAACCGTTTTTTTGATGCGTGCCGTCACAGAACGGCTTGTTGGCCGAACCGCCGCAGCGGCAGAGCGCCATGACAGGCTTGGCTTCAATTCGGTCGCCTCGCCAGTCTCGGAGATCTTCGACACCCCTCACAAGATAGGGACCGTCAGGCGTGCATTCGA
>JAENXP010000761.1 GCA_016649475.1 Burkholderiales bacterium
CCTTCAGCAACTCCACGGGCCGACCGGGGCCCTTGCCCGAAAACTCGACGAGCGCGCCGTTCTTCGAAAGGATGAGCCCGCCGAGCATGCAGATGTGAAAGGGTCGCGGCCACTGCCTCAGGCGGATCGCCTCGGGCGGTGGGGTGAGCTTTTCATTGCGCGCGAGCGTGCACGCGAAATCGGTTTCAATATCCAATCGCAGTGAGGCGGCGCAAAGCGCGGCGAGAATGTTTGCGCGCATTGCTGTGATGTGTTGAATTCCGTGTTCACGTGCGAGCTTCAGTCCGCTGCGCAGCGGGTCCAGCGCGTCCTCAGTACGTCCTTCCGCTAGCGCTGCGGCGGCCAAAGTCAGTTTGGCCGGCACTCGCAACAAGGGACTGTGTGTTTTGTCCGCCAGTTCGTTGGCGCCGCGAAGCAGGGCGTCAGCGGCGCGATGATCATTTTCAGCAATCAACTGTTGGGCTGCCGCTATGCGGGAGAGGCACGACAGCCCCGGTATGCCAAGTTCATCCGCCAGTGCCAGCGCTTTTTTCGTCTCGCGCGCGGCATTCACTGGATTGTTTTCCAGAACTGCGAGCCAGCCGCGCAGAAAGTGATTCAGCGCCTGATCGCCGCGCCTTAACGGGACGCCGGGGATTTCGACAGCAAGCAAACCATCGCGGGCGGCTTCCCGGTTGTCGGACGCTAGCGCCGTTGCCGCCAGGAGCATGCGTAACCAGGGGTCGTACGCCTGATAGTCCTCGCCGCGCGCCAACTCCTGTCCCTTGCGCACTTCTTCCGTTGCGTCGTCGTATGCACCCGAGAGGAAGTGCGCAAGCGCGGCAGTAATGGCGAGCGCGATAACGGTATCCGGATCATGTGTGTAAGTGTGCGCAAGCGGCGTACTGGTGGAAGCGACTACGCGCGTGCTGTCTCCACGCAAAAGCGAAAATATCGCGCGCGCCAATATTAGTTCTCCGCAATGCGCGCCTGCTTGCACCGCATCGGGCATCGCGCGAGTTGTACGTTCAGCTTGCTCGAGGCGTGCCTCAATGGTGCTGTTGCCTGGATCGCGCAGTAGTAACGCCCTCACCAGCGTTGCAACTGCAAGCGGTGTTTCATCACCCGTTCCGCTTCCGTCGAGCAACGTTGCCAGTTTCACCATCCACTCGTCGAGTAGCGTGAGATCGTCGAACTCCAGAATGATTGCACTTACCATTCCCCGGCAAGCGCGCAGCATGCCGCCAGTATCGTTGGCGCGGCGAAATGCTTCGTACGCGTGGGCGTACTGACGGCGTGCCAGTCGCGAACTCGTATGCACCCGGCTTTCAGCATCACTGAATAGCAGACGCGGATCGGCATCGACCAGTTGCGCAGGTAGTAGTTCAAGCCAGGCACGCAAGGTTTGACCGCGGCCCTGCGCCAGCATGGCTTCCGCGTTTTCCGCCACGATGCGCGCAACGGCGTTCCAATCACGGCTCTCCACAAGCAGCGTTATTGCATCCTCGAGGTTACCCGCGTCATGCAATATTTTGGCGGCACGACGCAATCCGTTCGCGCCTACGGCGTCGGGGAACACCTGTGCCGCACGATTGCGCAGAAAGTCGCGTAGCAGCGGATGTATTTGATATATCTGACCGCCATCACCGGGCATCTCGCGCACGAAGTAATCATTACGGACCATGTTGAGCAGGATGCGTTCGGCGCGTACTTCACCGGATACCTCGGCCGCGACTGCCACGCTCATTCGGGGCAGGCATGCAACGTGTAACAGAAAGTTCTGGATATTTTGATCAAAACGTTCGAAGATTTCACCGGCAAGGTAGTCGAACATGACTGTCGGCGCTGCGTCTC
>JAENXP010000449.1 GCA_016649475.1 Burkholderiales bacterium
GCAGCGCGCGCGTGCTGTCCGCGTCCGAAGCGCATGCAGCGGGGCTGGTCGAGGCTGTCGCGCCCGCGGGCGAGTCGTTCGCGGCTTTCGTCGAGCGTTATATCGATCCCTGGGTGAAGCAGCGGCCGCAGGTGATGCGCGCCTTCAAGTCACAGTGCGCCGCGCGCAAGCTGGGCATGGCGCGCGAATACGCCGACATGCGCGACCGTGAGCTGTTCGCCGCGGCCTGGTGCCACGCGGATCACTGGCAGGCGGCAAAGGATATTCTGAGCAAGGAGACGAAGAAATGAGTGCAGTACCCAAGCCCGGCGCGCCGCGGCCCGAAACGCGCGCAGTGACGCCATCGGGGATCGAAGTGCCCGTGGTGGTGACGCGCGAGATGGTGGCCGAACCAGATCCGGGGCTGCCGGCGGAGTATCCGTACACGCGCGGCATATTCGCCGACGGTTATCGCGGGCGCCCATGGACCATACGCCAGTATTCCGGCTTCGGTTCGGCCGAGGAATCCAACCAGCGCTACCGCTTTCTCCTCGATCAGGGCCAGACCGGGCTGTCGGTGGCGCTCGATCTGCCGACACAGTGCGGCTACGATCCCGACGACCCGATGGCACGGCCTGAAATCGGCAAGGTGGGCGTATCACTGTTCTCGCTGTCGGAGATGGAAACCCTGTTCGATGGCATAGATCTGGGCGCGATCTCGACTTCGTTCACCATCAACGGCACGGCAGCGATCATTTACGCCATGTACCTGGCCGCGGCGGACAAGCAGGGCGTGCCGCGCGAAAAACTGACCGGCACCATCCAGAACGACATACTCAAGGAGTACGTCGCGCGCGGCACCTGGATATTTCCAGTGCGCCCGTCGCTGCGGCTGATCGCCGACTCGGTGCTCTTTTCGAACGAGGTGTCGCCGCGCCTCAACGCCATTTCGATCGCCGGCGCGCACGTGCGCGACGCGGGCTGCACCGCAATCGAGGAGATGGCCTACACGCTCGCCAACGGACTCGCATACGTAGACGAGCTGATCCGCCGCGGCGGCGACCTCACCAAATTCGCGCGGCGCCTGTCCTTCTTCTTTTACACCCACATGGACCTGTTCGAGGAGGCGGCCAAATTCCGCGCCGGCCGCCGCCTGTGGGCCAAGCTGCTGCGCGAGCGCTACGGCGTCACCGACGACAAGGCGCTGCATTTTCGCTTCGGCGTGGTGTGTGGCGGCTCGTCGCTGGTCGCGGCGCAGCCGTACAACAACATCGTGCGCGTGGCGATCGAGAATCTGGCGGCGGTGCTCGGCGGGGCGCAGTCCATTTTCACCTGCGCTTACGACGAGGCCTTCCAGATTCCTACCGAATTCTCGGCCGAGATCGCGCTGCGCACGCAGCAGATCGTGCAGCACGAGAGCGGCATCGCGGCCACCGTCGATCCCCTGGGCGGCAGCTATTACGTCGAATGGCTCACCGACCGCATGGAGCAGGGGATGCGCGAGGTGATGGGCGAGATCGATGCCTACGGCGGCGTGGTGAAAGCGATCGAGGAAGGCTGGCTGCAGCGGCGCATCGCCGTGCGCGCGCGCGCGAAGAAGGACGCCACCGACCGGGGCGAGCGCGTCGTCGTGGGGCAAAACCAGTTCCGCCGCGAGGCGCAGGCCGACAGCTACGGCGAAGTGTTCCGGCTCGATCCGCAGATTGCCGGGCGCGTCCTCGCCAAGCACGCCGAGTTGAAGCGCAGCCTCGACAATGCGCGCGTCGAGCGCGCGCTCGCCGCGCTAGAAGCCGCGGCCGCGGGCGATACGCAGAATCTGATGCCCTTGCTGGTGGAATGTTGCCATGCGTATGCAACCGTCGGCGAAATGGTGGAGTGCCTGAAACGCTGCTGGGGCGAGTTCCAGGAACCGGTGCGGCTATGAGCGCCGCCATCGATCCGGGCCCCCTGGCCGGCAAGCGCATACTCGTCGCCAAGCCCGGGCTCGACGGACACGATTCGGGCGCCAAGGTGATCGCGCTGGCGCTGCGCGATGCCGGAGCCGAGGTGATCTACACAGGGCTGCGCAAGACCCCGGAATTCATCGTACGCGTGGCGCTGGACGAGGACGTTTCCGCAGTGGGCCTGTCGATACTTTCGGGCAGCCACAAGGAACTCGCGCGCGAAGTGCTCGACGGCCTGCGCGCAGCGGGCGCAGGCGACATTCCGGTGTTCGTCGGCGGCACCATTCCGCCGGAAGATGCGGCGCTGCTGCTCGCGGCCGGGGTCAAGGGCGTGTTCACCAACGACATGCCGCTCGCGCAGATGATAGCCGAACTGGCGCGCACCCTCGCATGAACGGTCCGCTCGCAGGCATCGTCATCCTCGAAGTAGGGCACATGCTCTCCGGCCCGTACTGCGGCATGCTGCTCGCAGATCTCGGCGCCGAAGTCATCAAGATCGAACCTCCCGAGGGGGACATCGCGCGGCGCGTCAGCCCGCATTCGATCGGGCCGCACAACGCCTATTTCGCCAGTCTCAACCGCAGCAAGAAAAGCGTGGTGCTCGACCTGGCCTCGGCCGCGGGGCAGGGCGAACTGCGCCGGCTGGCCGCGCGCGCGCATGCGCTGATCGTCAACCTGCGCCCGGCGGCGATCATGAAGCTCGGCCTCACCTACGCGGCGTTGCAGGAAGTAAACCCGAAGCTGGTGTGCGTCGCGCTCACCGGCTACGGCCTGGAGGGCAGCTACGCGGACCGGCCCGCCTACGACTACGTGATACAGGCGCTGACCGGCGTGATGGCCATTACCGGCGAGCCCGGCGGCCCGCCGTGCAAGACCGGCTATTCGGCGGTGGACAATTCCGCCGGCATGATGGGCGCGCTCGGCCTGCTGGCGAAAGTCGTGGAGGGCAAGGGCGGCCAGATCGACTTGTCCATGTACGATGTGATGCTGTCGCAGCTGAACTATCTTGCCGGCGCCTGGCTGAACGCGGGCGAACGCGCCGAACGCATGCCGCGCTCGGCGCATCCCTACATCGTGCCGGCGCAGATTTTCGAGACCAGCGACGGCTGGCTGGTGGTATTCATCTCGCACGATGAATTCTGGCGGCGCTTCTGCAAGGAAGCGGGCAGGCCGGACTGGCTGGCGGACGAGCGCTTCGCCACCATGGCTGCGCGCAGCCGCAACCGCGATGCAGTGCTGGCCGCGCTCGAACCGGTGCTGAAAAGCGACACGACCGCATCGTGGAGCGCGCGCCTCGCGCCGCTGGGCGTGGTGGTGGCGCCGATCGAATCGCTGGAACAGGCGCTGGCCTCGGACCTGGTGCGCGAGCGCGA
>JAENXP010000653.1 GCA_016649475.1 Burkholderiales bacterium
ATCGTGCTGATCGAGCACGACATGGGCGTGGTGATGGACATTTCCGACCGCGTGGTGGTGCTCGACTACGGCAAGAAGATCGGCGACGGCACGCCGGACGAAGTGCGCGGCAATCAGGCCGTGATCGACGCCTATCTCGGCGTGAGCCACTGAAACGGGCTGCGGGCATGAAAAAAAATCGCAATCTGATCATTCTTTTCATCGCGCTGTTGGCGGGCCTGATTGCGCCGCTCGCGACCGGTGCGAGCGGCGCCGGCTTCTACACCGAGGTGCTGCTCGGCGGCCTGATGGCGGGCGTGCTCTATTCGCTGGTCGCGCTCGGCTTCGTGCTGATCTTCAAGGCCTCCGGCGTGTTCAACTTCGCACAGGGCGCGATGGTGCTGTTCGCGGCGCTGTCGGTGGCGCGCCTGGCGGAAAAGATGCCGCTGTGGGCGGCGATGCTGCTGGCGGTCCTCATCATGGTGGCATTGGCCTTCGTCATCGAACGGCTGGTGCTGCGGCCGCTGGTGAACCAGGACCCGGTGGTGCTGCTGATGGCGACCCTCGGTGTCACCTATTTGCTGGACGGATTCGGCCAGACCGTCTGGGGCAGCGACGTCTATGAAATCAACCTTGGCATAGCCAAGGAGCCGGTGATGATCCTCGAAAAGCTGTTCGAGGGCGGCATCCTGATCAACAAGGACGACGTTGCGGCGACGGCAGCTGCGGCGCTGCTGGTGATTTTGTTGGCCCTGTTTTTCCAGAAGACCAAGACCGGGCGCGCGTTGCGCGCGGTGGCCGACGATCACCTGGCCGCGCAGTCCATCGGCATTCCGCTGAACCGCATCTGGGTGATCGTATGGTCCCTGGCCGGGATAGTGGCGCTGGTTGCGGGGGTAGTCTGGGGGGCCAAGCTCGGCGTGCAGTTTTCGATTTCGCAGGTGGCGCTGAAGGCCTTGCCGGTGGTGATCCTCGGCGGTTTCACTTCTATTCCGGGCGCGATCATCGGCGGCCTGATTATCGGCGTCGGCGAGAAAATGGCCGAGGTGTTCCTCGGACCGGTGATGGTCAAGGCTTTCGACCTGGCCGGCGGCGGCATAGAGAACTGGTTCGCCTACGTACTGGCGCTGTTGTTCCTGCTGGTTCTGCCGGAAGGCCTGTTCGGTGAAAAGCATATCGATCGTGTTTAACGATCGATATGCTTTCGGCGTAGGCTAACGTGAGCGGAGCGAACGCTAAGTGAACGAAGTGAACTGCCGTAGGCACAAGCATATTGATCGCGTATAGCCAAAATTTAGTCAATCAAGGCTAGGCCTGCGGCCCGGATAAATAAACCATGCTCTACAGAGAAAACGGACAGTTCAAGACCAGCTATCGCGCGGATCAGCAGATGCTGCCGATCCTGCAGGACCGCATTTTCATGGGTCTGCTGCTGCTGTTCGTATTCGTCGGCGCACCGCTCGTCTTCAGCGACTATTTCTTTCTGTCGATCCTGATCCCGTTCCTGATCCTCGCGCTGGCGGCACTCGGCCTGAACCTGCTGGTCGGCTACTGCGGGCAGATTTCGATCGGCCACGCGGCCTTCATGTCGGTCGGTGCATACGCGGCCTACAATCTCATGCTGCGGGTACCTCAGCTCAATTTCCTGGTAGCGCTGATACTCGCTGGCCTTATCGCGGCTCTGGTCGGCCTGTTGTTCGGCATACCCAGCCTGCGTATCCGCGGCCTCTACCTGGCGGTAGCCACGCTGGCGGCGCAATTCTTCATGGACTGGGCCTTCGCCCGCGTCAAGTGGTTCACCAATTATGCGCCGTCCGGATCGGTATCCACGGCAACAATCGACATCTTCGGCTGGCAGGTCAACTCGCCGGTGAGGAAATACCTGCTTCTGGCGGCGGTGGTCACGGTGTTCGCCATCCTGGCGAAGAACCTGGTGCGCGGGCACCTCGGCCGCGCCTGGATGGCGATGCGCGACATGGACGTCGCCGCCGAAGTGATCGGCATCCGCCCGGTGTATGCCAAGCTCACTGCCTTCGCAGTGAGTTCCTTTTATGTCGGGGTCGCCGGCGCGCTGTGGGGCTTCGTCCACCTGGGTTCGTGGGAGCCGCTGGCGTTCAACATCACGCTGTCGCTCAACCTGCTGTTCATGATTATCATCGGCGGCATGGGCTCCATCCTCGGCAGCTTCTTCGGTGCGTTTTTCATCGTGGCCTTACCCATCCTGCTGAACC
>JAENXP010000785.1 GCA_016649475.1 Burkholderiales bacterium
AATGTATTGAATTATAACAGGAAATTGTCAGCTTTCGCGGGGCCTGGCGCAGTCTGGCCGGATCGCGTGGGATAGGTTTCAGGGAGTAGCCCGGCCCGCGGCAGGCAGCCTCGTTTGCAGCAACCCACGGCGCCGGAACTGTAGGAACAATTCGCGGCACACCCAGGCGTCCGTGGCAGCGTAAGTGATCTGCGCGGCCGACAGGCGCGGTGCAGCCCAGTTCGAGGTGCGCGCACCCTTGGGTATTCGGACCCCGAGAAAGATTCCGGCGAGGTTGCGCAATCCCGTCTGATCCAGACGCCAACGCCTGGCGATGACGCCAAGATCGAGCGTGTTCTGTTCTATAAATGGAAACAACAGCTTGAGCGAGCGCAAATCGTTGGCCAGCGCCACCCCGACCTTGACCACGCGAGTTTCCGCCAGCATTTCCGCGAGGACCTGGAACACCTGCGGTTCGCGCAACTGGAACAAATAAACCCTGCGTGCGGTGGCCGCCTGGAGCAGGCAGGGCAGGTGGATTTCGCCTTTCCTGAACGCGGGCCGCGTCTCGGTATCGAAGCCGACTATGTCTTCCTGCCGGAAATCCGCCACAGCGCGCTCCAGGTCCGCCGGCGCCGTCACCAGACATACTTCGCCCTCATAGCGGCGAATCGGCAGCGCTGCCATTTCCTCCCGGGAAATCGAGCGAACGATCTCATTCTGAATTGTGACTGCGGCAGCGGGATTCATGGTGCTGTCTAGGCTGGGACGCTTATCAAAAGATTTCCGGCACGGCCGGGAACGACGCGCGCTTTCCTCCTACAATTCCTCCGGAACGCGCCCGGCGATTTATAGCATGAACAACTGTCTTCAGGAGATCTCTGATGAAAACCAGTAAAGCATCGAGGCAAGACCGCCGCAGATTTTTCCGTATCGCAGGAGTGGTCGCGGCGGGCGCCGCCCTGGCGAGGGTGCCGCTCGCCGCGCGCGCCGCGGGTGGCGCCGCCAAAAAGATGAAAATCGGGGTCATCGGATCCGGACGCGTCGGCGGAACGATCGGCGAACTCTGGGTGAAAGCCGGATACGCGGTGATGTTCTCCTCGCTCGACCTGGAGCATGACAAAGCGCTGGCAGCGCGCCTGGGCGCCGGTGCGCGTGCCGGCACGAGCACGCAGGCCGCGGCGTTCGGCGACGTCTTGTTCATCGCAGTGCCTTATGGCGCGCTGCCGCAGGTAGGGCGCGATCTGGGCGACGCCCTGAAGGGCAAGATCGTGCTCGACGCCTGCAACCCGTTCCCGGGACGCGACGGCGAGATGGCAATCGAGGCAAGGGCCAAGGGCACCGGCGTCGCCTCGCCGCAGTTCCTTCCCGGCGCGCGCCTGGTGCGCGCTTTCAATTGCGTCGGTTACGCGAGCATGAGAAGCGAAGCGCATCGCGCCGGAGAGAGGCTGGGGATCCCGCTGGCAGGCGACGATCCGGCGGCGATACAGGTCGCCGTGCGCCTGGTTCAGGACGCCGGTTTCGAGCCGGTCGTGGTCGGCGGCCTTGCGCGTGCAAAGGATTTCGATGTCGGCACGCCCATCTTCGGTGTCCCGATGACTGCAGCCGAAGTGCGCCGCACGCTCGGCATCGGTTCATAGCGGCAATGTCGCATCGCGCTGCGAACCGTTCCGGCAGCAGAAAGCCGTGCAAGGTGCGGTGGTGAACGAGGCGCTGATCCAGCGCTGGCTGCATCGGGTTGTGGTGCTGCGAGCGGGGGAAGG
>JAENXP010000023.1 GCA_016649475.1 Burkholderiales bacterium
ACCACCGATCCGGGGGTGGTCGCCAGATTGCGGCCTACCGAAAAGCCGCTGCCGTCGACCATGCGCAGATCCCCCGCGCGCTGGTCCTCAGACCAGTTCCTGAGGCCCGCGAGCAGGCTCTGCCCTTCGGTTTCGTGGAATTTTCGTATCGCCACCGGGTTGGTGAAGAAATAGTTGGCCGGGGCAAGCGCATTGAACCACTGGCGCACCCAGAATGCGGCGCGGCGCCGGTTGTGCTTGGTCATCGCGGGAGTGTCGTAGACGGCCTCGCCGATCCAGCGGGTGTAGAGCAGGTAGCGCTGCTTGAGCAGATCGTAGAATGGGTTATCGCGCCAGTCGGCGGCATCGAAGCGCGTGTCGCCTTCGGCCGGCTTGACGTAGTCTTCCTGCTCCAGCCCGAGCGCGCGGCGCAACGCGTGCACTTCCAGCGCGCCGGCTTCGCGCGCGAGTTTGTCCATCGCATGCAGCCATTCCTGCGGGTGCTGTGCCCAGGCCTGCTGCGACTGGAATATCGATGCGTACATGCCGAAGGGGTCGAGCACCGATTGCAGGGTGCGCGCGAGGTCCGGCGGCGCGGGCGTGGCGCGATGCTGCGCTGTGGTGCGTTCGTCGGGTTTGACCAGAACGGTGGACATGATCGGAATCGTCTAGAAAGGTCTCTGATCCAAATATAATCCCGGCGGATGCGGTTTCAAGCGCCCGCGATGGCGAAATGAGCATTTTGTTTGACCTTGCTCAAGTTGGCGCGAGCAGCCGCTGGCGCCCCGGGAAACGCTTATAATCGCGGGGTTCCCCGCGGAGTGACGTCAAATGAACCAGGTCCATCGTCTGTTCGACCAGCAATCGGATGGCAGCATCAGCCGCACCGAGGAGATCATCGCCGATATCAAGGCCGGCAAAATGGTGATCCTGGTGGATGAGGAAGACCGCGAGAACGAGGGCGACCTCGTGTTTGCGGCGGATTTTGTCACGCCCGAGGCGATCAACTTCATGGCCAGGCATGCGCGCGGCCTGATTTGCCTCACCCTGACCGAGGAGCGCTGCCGCCAATTGCAGCTTCCGCCGATGACGCAGGAGAACCGCTCCTCCCACGGCACGGCTTTTACCGTTTCGATAGAGGCCGCAGCCGGGGTCACCACCGGGATATCGGCGCACGACCGCGCCCGCACGGTGCAAGCGGCGGTGGCACACGGGGCGAAGCCCGGAGACATCGTCCAGCCCGGGCATATTTTTCCGATCGCAGCCGAACCCGGCGGTGTGCTGGTGCGCGCGGGGCACACGGAAGCCGGCTGCGACCTGACGGCGCTCGCCGGGCTTACGCCCGCAGCGGTGATCTGTGAAATCATGAAAGACGACGGCAGCATGGCCAGGCTGCCCGATCTGATCGAGTTCGGGAAAGAGCACGGCCTGAAAATAGGCACCATTGCCGATTTGATTCATTTCCGCAGCCAGACGGAGTCGCTGGTCGAGCGCGTTGCCGAGCGCGACATCGCCACGGTGCACGGCGCATTTCGCATGCTTGCCTACCGCGAGAAGATCTCGGGCGCGACCCACCTGGCGCTGGTGCGCGGCGCCATCGACGCCGATACGCCCACGCTGGTGCGCGTGCACGAACCGCTGTCCATGCTCGACCTGCTCGACACCGCACCGGGCGCCCACTCCTGGGGCGTGCACGAGGCGCTGGCGGCAATCGGCGCAGCGGGCAACGGCGTCATGGTGCTGCTCAATTGCGCCGAGAGCGCGTTGCAGCTTGCCGAGCGCGTCCTGAGCGCATCCAAGCCGCGGCCGGCGGCGAAAATGGAACTGCTGACCTATGGCATAGGCGCACAGATCCTGCGCGATCTCAATGTAAGCAAGATGCGGCTGATGGCGACACCGCGCAAGATGCCCAGCATGGCCGGCTGGGATCTGGAAGTGGCCGAGTACGTACAGCCGAAAGCGGGACTATGAGGGAGATCAAACCCGGTCTGGACGGGGCGGGCCTGCGCATTGCCGTTGTGCGCGGCCGCTTCAACGAGAGCATCGGCGCCGGCCTGCTGGCCTCTTGCCTGGAGCGCCTGGGGGCGCTCGGGGTACGCTCCGAGCGCATTTTGCTGGTGAGCGTACCCGGTGCGCTGGAGATTTCGCTTGCGCTGCAGCAGCTCGCGGCCACTGGCCACTACGATGCGCTGATCGCACTGGGTGCGGTGGTGCGCGGCGATACCTATCATTTCGAGGTCGTATCCAACGAGTCCGCCTCCGGCATCACCCAGGTACAACTCGATGCAGGCGTGCCGGTAGCCAACGGCATACTCACCACCGATACCGAAGAACAGGCCCTGGCGCGGGTGCGGCAGAAGGGCAGCGATTGCGCCGAAGTGGCGGTGGAGATGGCCAATCTGGCCAGGGAAATCAGGAATGAAAAACGCACGGCATAAGGCGCGCGAACTGGCGTTGCAGGGCTTGTACCAGTGGTTGCTTGCCGCGGAACACGCGGATGAAATTCGCGCGCAGCTGGCCGAGTTCAAGGATTACGACAAGACCGATCAGAAGTATCTTGAGCGGCTGCTGAACGGCGTTATCGCCGATGCCGCCGAACTCGAAGCCGCATTCAGTCCCTTGCTCGACCGTCCGGTCGATGAACTCTCGCCGGTGGAGCGGGGCGTGCTGCTGATCGGCGCCTACGAACTGGCACATGTACCCGACGTACCCTACAAGGTAGTGATCAACGAGGCGGTGGAACTGGCGAAGTCCTACGGCGGAACCGACGGCCACAAATACGTCAACGGCGTGCTCGACAAGCTTGCCGCACGCTTGCGCCCGGCTGAAGTGCAGGCGCGCAAGACCGGCGCGGGCAAGGCTGCCGCGGTCTGAACAGATTTGGCGTCTGAATTCGACATCATCCGCCGCCATTTTGCCCGCCCGGTGAAGCGCGCCTTGCTGGGCGTGGGCGACGACTGTGCCTTGTTCGCGCCGGACCCGGGCGAGGTGCTGGCGGTGTCCACCGACATGCTGGTCGAGGGGCAGCATTTTCTCGCCGGCGCCGACGCAGCCAAGCTCGGACACAAGGCGCTGGCGGTGAATCTTTCCGATCTCGCGGCGATGGGCGCCGCGCCGCGCTACGCCACACTCGCCCTCGCCCTGCCCGATGCCGATGAGAGCTGGCTCGCGCAGTTTGCCCAGGGATTGTTCGGGCTCGCACAGGCTTTCGGCGTGGAATTGATCGGCGGCGACACCACGCGCGGGCCGCGCAACATCTCCATCACTGTGATCGGCTCGGTGCCGCCTGCACTGGCCTTGCGCCGCGACGGCGCCAAAGCCGGCGACGAGGTCTGGCTGTCGGGCTGCACCGGTGATGCAGCGCTGGCGCTGGCGCACCAGCAGCGGCGCATACGCCTGGGCGATGCAGCGCTGGCGCACTGTCTTGCGCGCCTGGATACGCCGGTGCCCTGTATTGCATTGGGCATGGCGCTGCGCGGCATCGCGTCCAGCGCCATCGACGTTTCGGATGGCCTGGTGGCTGATCTCGGCCACATCGCCGAGCGCTCCGCCGTGGCGCTCGAGCTGCGCTATGCGCAGTTGCCGCGTTCGCGCGCGCTAAGAGCTTGCGCGGACGAGAGCCTCGTGCAGCACTGCCTGCTCGCCGGCGGCGACGATTACGAGCTCGCATTCACCGCCAGCCCGGACGCGCGCGCAAGAGTCGAAGCGGTCGCGTCCGAGCTGGGCCTCACGCTGACTCGCGTTGGCGGTGTCAGCGCGGGCGGGCCGGGACCAGTGTCCGTGTACGACGCCGGCGGAAACGTCATGAAAATCGAAAGCAGGGGGTTCGACCACTTTGGCAGCTGACGCAATCCTGCGCCCGAGCGCGGGCTTCATGCTGGCGCATCCGGCGCGTTTCATCGCGCTTGGCTTTGGCACCGGACTGTCGCCCTTTGCGCCCGGCACGGTGGGCACGCTGCTCGGCTTTCCCGTCTACTGGATCAGCGCGGAACTGCTCGCCCCCTATGGGCCGTTCGCGCAGCTGGCGCTCATCGCGGCGCTGTTTGCGCTGGGCGTATGGGCCTGCGCGCGCACCGGGCGCGACCTGGGCATCGCCGATCACAGCGGCATGAACTGGGACGAAATCGTCGCGTTCCAGCTGGTGCTGATGCTCACGCCGGCAGCATGGCAGTGGCAGGCGTTCGCGTTTTTCGGCTTCCGTTTTTTCGATGTGGTCAAACCGCCGCCGATCCGCCAGGTCGACGCCCGGCTGAAGGGCGGCCTGGGGGTAATGCTCGACGATATACTCGCGGCGTTCTATACGCTGCTCGCAATGGCCGCGACCAAGGCCTTGATTGGCTGATGCCCGATGAACGCTGACATGATTGGCACGCTCGCGACACTGGTCGGCGCAAAGCTGAAGGCGCAGGGCGCCATGCTTGCGACCGCCGAATCCTGCACCGGCGGTTGGGTCGCGCAGGCGGTCACGGCCATCGCCGGCAGCTCGGACTGGTTCGAGCGCGGCTTCGTCACCTATTCGAACGAGGCCAAAGAGGAGATGCTGGGCGTAGCCGCCGGCACCCTGGCGGCGCACGGCGCGGTGAGCGAACAGACCGCGCGCGAGATGGCGGCCGGAGCGCTGGCGCACAGCCGCGCGCAAGTGGCGGTCGCGGTTACCGGCATCGCCGGCCCCAGCGGCGGTTCGCCGGAAAAGCCGGTGGGCACCGTGTGCTTCGCCTGGGGCTTGAAGGAGGGGACGCATAGTGCAGAAACGCGGCGCTTCAATGGGGATAGGGAAAGCGTGCGGCATCAGTCGGTGATCGTTGCGCTGCAAGGCGTGCTGGACTTGCTGGACGGCTGAATCGCGACCACGCAATAAGGCAATCGAGCTTGACCCGGGCTCGGGCTGGCCTAGAATGAAAGTTAGCCTCTCCCGAATCCGAGCCATGATTTCACTTCGCCCCGCCGCCGTCGCCGGTGCGTTTTATCCGGCCGCCCCGCGCGAACTGGCGCGGGAGGTCGACGACATGCTCGGTCTCAGCGCGGGCGGTGGCCTCGTTCCCGGTTTTCCCAAGGCGTTGATCGTACCCCACGCCGGGTATATCTATTCCGGCAGCGTCGCCGCCGAAGCGTACGACAGGCTGCGTCCCGCGCGCGGGATCGTGCGCCGCGTGGTGCTGCTCGGCCCCTGCCATCGCGTGCCGGTGCGCGGGCTCGCTTTGCCCGACGCGGCCGCGTTCGAAACGCCGCTGGGCCGCGTACCGATAGACCAGACTGCGGTCGCATCCCTCGCCGGCTTGCCGCAGGTGGTGGTGAGTAGCGCGGTGCACGCCGGGGAGCATGCGCTGGAAGTGCAACTTCCGTTTTTGCAACGCGTGCTGGGCGAATTCAGCCTGGTGCCGCTGGCGGTGGGGGCGGCCGCGCCCGCGGAGGTCGCCGAGGTGATCGAAAAGCTCTGGGGCGGCGAAGAAACGCTGATCCTAGTCAGTTCCGACTTGTCGCACTACCATGCCTATGAGGAAGCCTGCGCCATCGACCGGGGTACGGCCACAGCAATACTGGACTTCTCCGCCGATATCGACCACGAGCAGGCCTGCGGCGCGACCCCGGTCGCGGGCTTGCTGTTAGCGGCCAAGCGCCACGGCCTGACTGCGGAACTGCTGGACCTGCGCAATTCCGGTGACACCGCCGGCGGCCGCGGTCGCGTGGTGGGTTATGGCTCGTTCGCTTTCTGGGACGGTGCTCCGCGCTTTACCGCGGAGCACGCACGCACCCTGCTCGGCATCGCAAGAAACAGCATAGAGGCGGCGCTGGGCGTGTGCGAGGCGCAGCCCCTGCCCGACGCAGCCTGGCTCAAGCCTGCGTGCGCGAGCTTCGTCACGCTGACTCAGAACGGCGCATTGCGCGGCTGCATCGGCTCTTTGGAAGCCCAGCGAGCGCTGGGCGAGGACGTGAGCCACAACGCACGCGCAGCGGCGTTTTCCGACCCGCGTTTTGCGCCGCTCGCGCGCGAAGAACTCGGCGCTACGCGCATAGAGGTTTCGCTCCTTGCCACGCCGAAGCTGCTCGCGTTTGCCGATCACGCCGACCTGATCGCACAGCTGCGTCCGGGCGAAGACGGCCTGATTCTGGAATGCGGCGGATCGCGCGCCACCTTTCTGCCGCAGGTCTGGGACAGCCTGCCCGATCCGGAGCAGTTCCTCGCCGAACTCAAGCGCAAGGCCGGCGTCGCGGGCGTGAGCACGGCCAAATGCCGCATCCGGCGCTACCGGGTGCTGAAATGGAAGGAGGAGTTACGCGAGGACGACAGCGCATGAGCGTCGCCGAAAGCAAATATCCGGCACGCTGGTGGCATCTGCTGGAGGACGGCAGGATGCAGTGCGATCTGTGCCCGCGCGACTGCCGCCTGCACCAGGGCCAGCGTGGGCTCTGTTTCGTACGCATGCGCGAGGGCGATCGCATGCTGCTCACCACCTACGGCAGATCCTCCGGCTATTGCGTCGATCCGATCGAGAAGAAGCCGCTCAATCAGTTCTACCCGGGAACCAGCGTGCTCTCGTTTGGCACCGCAGGCTGCAACCTCGCGTGCAAATTCTGCCAGAACTGGGACATTTCCAAGTCGCGCGACATGGACAGCCTGGCCGATGCCGCCAGCCCCGAAGTGATCGCCAATGCGGCGCAAAGGCTGGGATGCAAGAGCGTGGCCTTCACCTACAACGATCCGGTGATTTTTGCCGAGTATGCGATGGATGTGGCCGACGCCTGCCACGCCGTGGGCGTGCAGACGGTGGCGGTGACCGCCGGCTACATGCACGCTGCGCCGCGGCGCGAGTTCTACGCCAAAATCGACGCGGCCAACGTCGACCTCAAGGCGTTTACCGACGAGTTCTACGTCAAACTGACCGGCGCCCACCTGGCGCCCGTTCTCGATACCTTGAAGTATCTGAAGCACGAGACCGGGGTGTGGTTCGAGATCACCACGCTGCTGATTCCGGGCAAGAACGACAGCGACGCCGAACTCGAGGCGATGTGCGCGTGGATAGCGCAGGAACTCGGACCGGAGGTGCCGCTGCATTTTTCCGCGTTTCATCCGGACTGGAAAATGACCGATATTCCGGCGACCCCGGCGCAAACGCTGACGCGCGCGCGCCGGATTGCTCTCGGGCGCGGGCTGCATTATGTCTACACCGGCAATGTGCACGATACCGAAGGCGGCAGCACCTATTGCCCGCATTGCGGCAAGGCGATGATCGTGCGCGACTGGTATACGCTGCTCGACTACCGCGTCGGCGCCGACGGGCGCTGCGCGGCGTGCGGTGGCGCGCTGGCCGGACGCTATCAGGCGTTCAAGCTCAAAGACCAGTTCGGTCCGCGACGCATACCGGTACGCCTGGCGGAGACTGCCGCCTGAGGAAAGAACCCAGGGTTGACCGCGCCTAGCGCCTGGACCGCGGTCGATCGAGAAACGCCTGCATGAATTCCTGCGGCTCGCCCGTGGTGAAGGCCTCGCCGAAAGAGCCGATGCTCTGGCGCAGCGCCTGCGACAGGGGCAGTTCTTCCCATGAGCGCAGCAGCGCCTTTTGCGTGCGCAGGACCTGCGCGCCGCAGGCGAGCAGCCCATCGGCCACTTTGTCGATTTCCGCGTCCAGTTGCGCCAGCGGCACCACTTTGTTGAGCAGTCCCCAGTCGAGCGCCGTGGCAGCGTCTATGGTTTCGCCGGTGAGCACCAGCCAGCTCGCGCGGCTGCTCCCGAGCAGGCGCGGCATGAGCGCCGCATGAATCACGGAGGGTATGCCCACGCGAACCTCGGGCATGGCAAAGCGGGCCGCCTCGGCCGCGATGCGGATGTCGCAAGCCATGGCAAGTTCCAGCCCTCCGCCCAGGCACCAGCCGGGGATGCGCGCAATGACCGGTACCGGAAACTGCCTCACCTGCTCGCACAAATCGTGCAGGTTGGTGATGAAAACTTCCGCGCTGCTTTGATCCAGTCGGGCCATTTCCTTGATGTCGGCGCCGCCGACAAAAGCCCGGTCGCCTTCGCCGCACAAGACCAGGGCGCGCAGTTCGCCGGCGGTTTGAAGGCTCGCAAGCGCGGCGCGCAAATCGTCGATGACCGGCGTGCCGAGCAGGTTCATCGGCCCGGACGCAAGGATTTTCAGCCGGCCCAGGCCGCGCTCGCTGATGCTGGCCTCGCATCGGTTCCAGGAGTGCTCCATCTGCATATCCTTTTCTGTGGTGCCGGCGCTCCGGCGCATAGCCGGCAATAGTAGCGCCGAAAACCGGCCGCCGGAACCGGGGAACTTGACTGCAGCCGAAAACTGTATAAAGATACAGGCTGTGCAAAACCCGAGGTTCGCTCATGGAAGCCCTGACATCCAAGCAGCAGGAAATCCTGACGCTGATACGCCAGGCCATCGAAACCACCGGCCTTCCGCCCACCCGCGCCGAGATCGCCGAGGCGATGGACTACAGTTCGCATAACGCGGCCGAGGAGCATTTGCGCATGCTCGAACGCAAGGGTGCGATCGAGATCGTCAAAGGTTCGGCGCGCGGCATCCGTCTGAAGGACGGCGGCGGAATTCCGCTCATCGGACGTGTCGCCGCGGGCTCGCCTATCCTGGCCGAGGAGCATATCGAGGCGCATTATCAGGTCGATCCGGCGCTGTTCAAGCCGCGCGCCGACTATCTGCTCAAGGTGCGCGGTATGAGCATGCGCGATGCGGGCATCCACGATGGCGACCTGCTGGCGGTGCACAAGGTAGGCGAGGCGCGCAACGGCCAGGTCGTGGTTGCGCGCTTGCATGACGAGGTGACGGTAAAGCGCCTGCGCCGGCGCGGCGCGATAGTGGAACTGCTTCCCGAAAATCCGGAGTTCGAGCCCATAGTCGTCGACACCAGGCGCGAGGAATTCGCCATCGAAGGTCTGGGCGTGGGCGTGATCCGCGCCGGCCGCAGCCTGTAGCTCTTGTGATTATTTTGCTCTCACCCGCCTGTTTTTCGTTTGGGTGTTGCATAAATTCCAAAACTGTATAAAAATACAGGTCAACGCCGAGACCAAGGCGTTCGTTGATGCGTATATTGCCACCGAAACCGAAGGAGATTTTCATGGATGACAACAAGACAAAAGCCCTCGCCGCCGCACTCGCGCAGATCGAAAAGCAGTTCGGCAAGGGTTCCATCATGCGCATGGATTCGGAGGCGATACAGGACGACGTTCAGGTCGTTTCTACCGGTTCGCTGGGCCTGGACATCGCGCTGGGCGTGGGCGGGCTACCGCGGGGTCGTGTGGTCGAAATTTACGGCCCGGAATCCTCCGGCAAGACCACGCTGACGCTTCAGGTCATTGCCGAAATGCAGAAACTGGGCGGCACCGCCGCCTTCATCGACGCCGAGAACGCGCTCGACCCGCAGTATGCGCAGAAGCTAGGTGTGCAGGTAGAGGACCTGCTCATCTCCCAGCCCGACACCGGCGAGCAGGCGCTGGAGATCGCCGACATGCTGGTGCGCTCCGGTTCGGTCGACGTCGTAGTCATCGACTCGGTGGCCGCACTCACGCCCAAGGCCGAGATCGAAGGCGAGATGGGCGAGCCGCAGATGGGCCTGCAGGCGCGTCTGATGAGCCAGGCGCTGCGCAAGCTCACCTCCAACATCAAGCGCACCAACACCCTGGTGATTTTCATCAACCAGATCCGCATGAAAATCGGCGTCATGTTCGGCAGTCCGGAAACCACCACCGGCGGCAACGCGCTCAAGTTCTACGCTTCGGTGCGCCTGGACATCCGCCGTATCGGTTCGATCAAGAAGAACGACGAGGTGATCGGCAACGAAACGCGCGTGAAAGTGGTGAAGAACAAAATGGCGCCGCCGTTCCGCGAAGCGCTGTTCGACATACTCTACGGCGAGGGCATTTCGCGCGAGGGCGAGATCCTCGAGCTGGGGGTGAAACACGGCATCGTCGAGAAGTCCGGCGCCTGGTACGCCTACAACAAGGACAAGATCGGCCAGGGCAAGGACAACGCGCGCGAATACCTCAGAGAGCATACCGAGCTTGCCGTCGAAATCGAAGCGCGTGTGCGCGAACTGGTCGGCGTTAACAATCCCGGAGCCAAGCCTGCCGCCGCGCTGAGCGTCGTAGCGGGGTAGTCCCGGGGCGCAAACCCCATGGCAAAGCGGGAAATCTCGCTGCGCGAGCGGGCGCTGGCCATGCTTGCGCGGCGAGAGCATACTCGCGCCGAAATGGCGCGCAAACTCTCCCCGCACTCCGAATCCCCCGAACAGGTCGAACAGCTGCTGGACGCCCTGGTTGCGCGCGGCTGGCTCTGCGAGGCGCGATTCGCGGAATCCCGCGCCAACACGCTCTCGCGCAAATTCGGCAGCCGTAAAATAGAGTACGATCTCAGGAGCCGCGGCGTATCGGATGAAGTCGTCGAGCGCAGCGTGGAGCAGGCCCGCATTAGCGAGACGGAAAACTGTCGCGCCGCCTGGCAGAGAAAATTCGGCGCATTGCCGCAGAATGCCGCGGAGCGCGGCCGGCAAATGCGCTTTCTCGCCGGACGCGGGTTTTCGGCCGACGCGGTGCGCCAGGTCCTCAAAGCCGGAGATTCAGACTGATGACAAATAGCGAGCATTCCCTGGACGGTTGGCGCGAGGAAATGCGTTCGGCCTATCTCTACCAGGTGATGGCGGAGGCCGAAGCCGGCACGCCGCAGGCGGAATTGTTCAGCGGGCTTGCGCGTGAAGCCAAAAACCAGGCGGGGATCTGGTCGCGGCAAACCGGCAAGGCGGCGCCCGGGTACGTCCCGGACCTGCGCGCACGCATGGTCGCCAAGCTGGTGCGCCGCTACGGCCCGCGCGCGCTGCGCGCGATTCTGGTGGCAATGAAAGTGCGTGGTTTGTCGGTCTATTCGCACGCTGCGCCCGGCCATCCACTGCCGACCACGCTGGAGGAAGTGGGCAAGCGCCATCGCGGTATCAGCGGTGGCGGCAATCTGCGCGCCGCAGTGTTCGGCGTCAACGACGGGCTGGTTTCAAACGCCAGCCTGATTCTGGGCGTGGCCGGGGCCTCGGCCAACAATTCGATCATTCTGCTCTCCGGCGTGGCCGGGCTTATGGCCGGGGCGTTTTCGATGGCGGCGGGCGAGTACGTATCGGTGCGTTCGCAGCGCGAAATGTTCGAGCACCAGATCGGCTTGGAGCGCGACGAACTTGAGGAATACCCGGAGGAGGAAGCCGAGGAACTTGCGCTGATTTACGCCGCTCGCGGGCTCCCGCGCGAGGATGCGATGAAGCTGGCCAAGGCGATCATCGCCGACCCGGCGCAGGCGCTCGATACGCTCGCGCGCGAGGAACTGGGCCTGAATCCGGACGATCTCGGGTCCCCCTGGGGTGCCGCGATATTTTCGTTTCTTTCCTTTGCCGTGGGCGCGCTCGCACCGCTGCTGCCGTTCTTTGCGTTCGACGGAAGCCGGGCGCTATTTGTCTCTATCGGCATAACGGCACTCGCGCTGTTTGCAGTTGGCGCTGCCATCAGTCTGTTCACCGGCAGAAGTGCCCTGCGCGACGGTTTGCGCATGCTCGCCATCGGCGCGACGGCGGGCGGGCTGACCTATACCATAGGCAAATTTCTCGGGGTCAGCCTGAGCTAAGCGCGTACGCGCGCAATCGCCGGCCGCGGGGTGCGCTCGCCTGCGCCGGCGGCATTGCGCCCGGGCGGATTTGCATGCGCGCCTGATTCGGGCGAAAATTCAATCTTTTACCTAAGAGGCCATTTCAGAATTTCCGAAATGGCGCCCAACTTAGGGGAGTATGAGGGGAGGTATCCC
>JAENXP010000778.1 GCA_016649475.1 Burkholderiales bacterium
GATCAGCGGCGTCGCCGTGCTGTTCCTGCTTGCGCGTTTCGGCTGGAACGCGCGAGCGGCGGCCTCGTTTGCGGGAAACAGCCGCACGGGCCAGGCCGCGGTAGTGGCCGGGGTACTGATCGTCGTCGCTGCGTTCTACGACCAGCATTTCCCGCTGCTCATGCTGACTACGGTGCTGCTCTACATCGTGGTCTGCCTCGGCTTGAACCTGCAGTTCGGCTATGCCGGGGTGGTCAATTTTGCCGGGGCGGCCTTCTTCGGCATCGGTTGCTATACCGCGGCGGTGCTCACCGGGCACACCGCGCTGCCGCACCTGCTGGTGGTGCTCGCAGGCGGCGTCATGGCCGCGGCCATAGGCTCGCTCCTGCTCCTGCCGGTACTGCGTACCTCCGGACATTACGCGGCGCTGGTCACCATAGCCTTCAGCATTCTGTTCCGCGTGTTCATCGAGGTGAACGACGCACTGGGTGGGCCGCAAGGGATGAAAGTGCAGGGGATGGAAATCTTCGGCTGGAAGCTCAACGACAGTCTGCAGATCGGCGAGATCGAGATTTCGTTCTACGCCAGTTACGTGCTGCTCGCGCTCGCCATGGCGGTTGTTGCCTTCATGTTGGTGCGGCGGCTCGAGCGCTCCTGGATCGGCCTCAGCCTCGACGCGGTGCGGCTGGACGAGACTGCCAGCGCCGTATTCGGCATCGATGTCGCACGCTGGAAAATCACCGCGTTCACCCTGGGCAATTTTCTAATCGGCCTGGCAGGTTCGGTGTACGCGATGATGACCGGCTTTGTCGCGCCCAATGCCTTCACCTTTGGCGATTCGCTGATTCTGGTTTCCATCGTGATCCTCGGCGGCATCGGCAATCCCTGGGGCCTGACGGTGGCCGCTGCCATCGTGCTCATGCTGCCGGAGAAGCTGCAGTTCATCCAGGAGTACCGGCTGCTGCTGTACGCGGGGCTGGTGATCCTGATCCTGCTGTTCCGCCCGGGCGGGCTGATGCCGCGCCAGGTGAGGAACTACTTGCCCGGCTGGAAGCCATGAACAACACTCTCCTGGCCTGCGAGGGGCTGTCGATGCGCTTCGGCGGCCTGGTGGCGCTGAACCAGCTCAGCCTGAGCGTGAACGAGGGTGAGATTCTCGGCCTGATCGGGCCCAACGGCTCGGGCAAGACCACGTTCTTCAACGTGATCACCGGCATCTACCGGGCGAGCGAGGGCAGGGTGGACTACCAGGGCCACGACCTCGCGCGCATGAACGCGCAGGAAATCTACCGCGCCGGTGTGACGCGCACCTTCCAGCGCTCGCGCCTTTGTCTGCCATTGTCGATTTTCGACAATCTCATGATAGGCAACCATCGCCGTCTCGATCACGGCCTGTGGTTCAACCTCTTCCGGCGTGACGCCTTCCGCCGCCAGTTCGAGGAGCAATACGCCCAGGCCCAGGCGCTGGTGCGCACTTTCAGCCGGCCGCTCGCCGCGCGCCTGTTCGAGTCCGCGGGGAGCGTCAACATGATAGACCGGCGCCGCATCGAGATCTGCCGCGCCCTGATCAGCCAGCCGACGCTATTGCTCCTGGACGAACCTTCGGCGGGCATGACGCACGAGGAGACGCGCGAGCTGATGGACGACATACTGGTGGTGCGCCAAAATATGCCCGGCCTCTCCGTCATCATCATCGAGCACGAAATGAACGTGATCGAGCGCATCACCGAGCGCTGTATCGTGCTCAACTTCGGCCAGAAAATATGCGAAGGCCCCTACGCCGAGGTCGCCGCCGA
>JAENXP010000182.1 GCA_016649475.1 Burkholderiales bacterium
GAACAGGTAGTGAACGGCCTCGTGCTTGGAGGCTACTATCTTCTGATCGCCCTGGGCCTGTCGTTGATCTTCAGCGTCGGCGGCGTGGTAAACCTTGCGCACGGCGCGTTCTACGCGATCGGCGCCTATCTCTCGCTGTCGATCGCGAATCATCTGGGCTTCGCCGCGGGCGTCGTCCTCTCGCCTCTGATCGTGGCGATGCTCGGCATCGTGTTCGAGCGCTACCTGTTGCGCCGTTTCTATACCGCAGACCCGATCCTGAGCCTGCTCGTGACCTTCGGCCTGGCGATGGTGGCCGAGCAGTTGATCCGCATCATCTGGGGCGCGGCGCCCCTGCCCGCCTCCATGCCCCCGGTTTTCAAAGGGCAGCTCATGTTCGGGGATTTCATGTTTTCGCGTTACCGCCTGCTGCTGCTTGCCGTGGTCGTCGCGGTGCTCACCGGCGTGTGGCTGCTGCTGCACAAGACTTCGTTCGGCCGCGTGGTGCGCGCCGGCATACAGCGGCCCGACATGGTTGCCGCGCTGGGTATCCGGCTGCAGCCGTACATGACCACCGTGGTCATGTTGGGCGTGGGCATGGCAGGACTCGCCGGCGCGCTGTTCGCGCCGATCGCGCTGGTACATCCGGCGATGGGCGCGGAGATCATTATCGTCGCCTTCGTCGTGGTGGTGATCGGCGGGCTGGGCAGCTTCTGGGGCGTGGTGCTCGCGGCGCTGCTGGTAGGCGTGGTGCGCGGCATTACCATCCACTTCGTCCCGGCCGCGGGCGAAGCCTCGATGTACGTGCTGATGTTCCTGGTGCTGCTGTTCCGCCCGCGCGGCCTGCTCGGTGAGCGCATCGAGAAATTCGAATGAGCTGCGTCCAATGACGGCCGGGCGACTGCATTCCAAATACCGGGTGCTGTTGATCGGGGCGATCGCACTCGTGATCCTGCCCTTCGCAATGCACCTAGTCGGCCTGACCGTGAATACGGCCTCCGTGGTGGTCAGTCTGGGCATCGCGGGAATGGGACTGAACCTGCTCGTCGGATACACCGGCCTCACTTCCTTCGGCCACAGCGCGTGGTTCGGCATCGGCGCCTATGCCGCCGCGCTGGCGCAAAGAGATTGGTTCCACGGCCAACTCGCGTTGCCGATCCTTTTCTCGATGGCTTTCGTTGCCCTGCTGTCCACCGTCGTCGGCGTGCTCATCCTGCGCCGGCGCGGCGTGTACTTTTCGCTGCTGACCCTGGCGCTGGTCGCGCTCAGCTACGCGATCGCATTCCGCTGGACCGAAGTCACGGGCGGCGAGGACGGACTGGGCGGCCTGGAGCGCGGCAGTCTCGGGCCGATCAACCTGGACGATGCGCGCGCCTACTACGTGTTGGTCGCCTTGGTCGGGTTCGGCGTGCTCTACGCGCTGCTGCGGGTGGTCCGCTCTCCATTCGGGCACGTGCTCGTCGCCATACGCGAAAACCAGCAGAGGGCGGTTTTCCAGGGTTACAACGTCGACCGCTACCGGCTGGGGGCCTTTGTCTTGTCTGCAGTGGTCACGGGCCTGGCCGGCGCGCTTACAGGATTCCAGCACTATCTCGTTTCGGCGGAGTCCACTTCCATCGCCTTCTCCGGCGAACTGCTGGCGATGGTAGTCATCGGCGGCATGCACCACATCCTCGGTCCGGCCCTGGGCGTGCTGTTCTACATTCTGTTCCGCGAACTGTTCTCGATGTGGACTTCGAACTGGCTGCTCTGGTTCGGCATCATTTTCGTCGGGTTCGTGTTGTATTCGCCCAGCGGTCTGGTCGGAATCTGGGTTACGCTGCGTCGGCGCTGGCGCCCGCCCCCCGAGGAGGCAGCCGCCATGAGCAGGCGCAAGATCTACGAAGGCTTGCCCCTGCCCTCCTTCCTGCGTCCCAAGGCGCTGCAAGGCACGGTGCTGCAAGTCGAAGGGTTGCACAAGCACTTCGGCGGCCTGCACGCGGTCGTCGACGCGCGGCTTGCGGTCGAGGCAGGAGAGATTCACGCCCTGATCGGCCCCAACGGCGCCGGCAAGACCACCCTGTTCAATCTGATATCCGGTCTGTATGCGCCGGATGCCGGCTCGGTGCGCTTGAACGGCAGGGAAATCCACGCGCTGGCCTCGCACCGCATCTGCCGGCAGGGTCTGGCGCGCTCATTCCAGATCACCAACCTGTTCCGCGGCCTGTCGATCTACGAGAACCTGCGACTGTCCCTGCAGTCCTGTCATTCGGGGCGCTTCAACGCCTGGCGCGATACTGACGGCTATCCGGAAATCCATGCCGAAACAGCGGAGCTGGTTAAATTTCTCGGCCTCGAAGGCATAGAGGAGATCGAGTCCGGCGAACTCTCCTACGGCGGCCAGCGCCTGGTGGATATGGGCATCGCCCTGGCATCCAAGCCGCTGGTGCTGCTGCTCGACGAACCGCTGGCGGGCCTCGCGGCGGCCGAGCGCGAACGCGTATCCAGTCTGGTGCGCTCGGTCGCATCGAACATCCCTGTGCTGATCGTAGAGCACGACATCGACCGCGTGCTCGGTTTTTCGCAGCGGGTAACGGTGATGAACCAGGGCGAGGTACTGATGGCCGGCACGCCCGAGGAGGTGAGAGCCGACCGGCGCGTGCAGGAAGTCTACACGGGCACTGGAACGCCGCCGAGGGCGGGTCGCGCCGAGGGCGGCGCCGGCGGCCGCTTGGAGGGCGAAGCGCGGGAGCGCCCGCAGCTGCTGCGTTTCGAGGGCGTCAACGCGTTCTACGGCAAGAGCCACATCCTCGACAACGCAAGCCTGGACGTGCGCGAGGGCGAGATCGTGGCGCTGCTAGGCCGAAACGGCGCCGGCAAATCCACCTTGCTCAAGACCCTGTGCGGACTGGTGCGCGCCGCCTCCGGGCAGATCGAATACGAGGGACGCGATATTGCCAGCCTGCCTGCGCCCGACATCGCACGCCTGGGAGTGGGCTATGTGCCGCAGGGGCGCGGCCTGTTCGCCGGCATGAGCGTGGCCGACAATCTGGCGCTCGGGCGCCTGGCGCGCGCCACCGACGGCAGCAACGGCGTCGTCTGGAGCGAAGAACAGATCCTGCACTACTTCCCCCGGCTGAGGGATCGCATGCATACCGCGGCCGATTATCTCTCAGGCGGCGAACAGCAGATGGTGGCGGTGGCGCGCGCGCTCTCGGGCAACGTTCGGCTGCTGCTGCTGGACGAACCCTTCGAGGGTCTGGCGCCGACGATCGTGCAGGAACTGTTCACGGTCTTCGATCTGCTGCGCAAGCACGTTTCCATTCTCATCGTCGAGCACAACCTGGACCTGGTGCTGGCGCTCTCGGATCGCGTGTTCGCGCTCGAGCGCGGTGCGGTATTCCACCATGGACCCGCCGAGCCGCTGCTGACCGACCTGGACTATCGCAAGCAGATCCTGTGGCTGTGAGCTATTTGCAATCCGAGTATAGCGGTCACCTTGTTCCGCGTATTAGTTAGCGTCGTCACCGAAGGAATTGCGCGCTGCGCGCGCCAACCGCGTTTTCGGGACGGATAAAGACGAAGGATAGAGCGGCGGTTTTATCCAAGATCGCCGATTGCGCACGGACGGCTTTTCGTCCGTGCGCAATCGGCGATCCGCGTGGACGGTTTCTTCGTCCGCGCAAAGTCGCAGCTCTGCTGCAACGGGGACGCTACTTGATAAGTCGCCACGTATCGTATTCGCTGTAAAGAGTTGGCAAATCGAGGGATGCAGCCAATGGCGCAACGCAAAATAGTCGTGGCCGGACACGGGGCAGCAGGCCTGTGCGCCGCGCTGTCCGCGCTGGAGAGCGCGCGCGAAAGCGGAATCGAAGCCCAGGTAACGGTGCTCGACCGCGCACCCGAAACAGCGTGCGGCGGCAACAGCCGCTGGAGTCCGTCCAACATCCGCATGCTCTCGCCTGACGCGATGGAACCCGGGTTCGTCGACCAGATCGTCGCGCAATCGGGCGGCAGGGCGGAGCGCGCCTATTTCGAGCGCCTTGCGGCCGAGGCGCCGGCGACGGCGCGATGGCTGCAGGCCATGGGCGTCGAGTTTCACACCCCGCCCTATTACCTCGCCAAGGGACCAGCCCGCATCCAGCCGGTGGGTGCCATAGGCGTGCTGTTCGAAACGCTCTGGCGCGCGGCGAAAGCCGCAGGCGTCGAGTTTCTCTATGAACGCGAGCTATGCCGGCTGAACGTCGATGCCGGACGCGTCACCGGCGTGGAGATCGGCCCCGCAGCGGCGGTGCTGCACACGCACGCCGTGGTGCTCGCCTGCGGCGGCTTCGAAGGCAACGCCGACATGCTGCGCCGGCATTTCGGCCCCGGTGCGGAAAGCCTGCGTCCGATCTCGCCCGGCACCGCCTACAACGACGGCGCCGGAATCCGCGCCGCTTTGGAAGCCGGCGCGCGATCATCGGGTGACTGGAACGGCATGCACATCGAACCCGTGGACGCACGCAGCCAGGCGTCGGCGCCGGTGGTGCTGGTCTATCCCTACGGTATCGTGGTCGACGGCAACGGCCGGCGCTTCTTCGACGAGGGCGCCGGCCTCATGCACGAGACCTGGGAGAAGTTCGCCCGCGACATACATTTTTCGCTGCCCGGCCGCACCGCCTATGCAATCTTCGACGCCGCGCTGCTCGACATAGCCGGGTACGAACGCGCCATCCGCTCCGAGCTGCCGCCCCTGCGCGCAGACTCGCTTCCCGAACTCGCGGCACGACTCGACATTCCGGCCGCGTCCCTGGTCGAGACGGTGGCTGCCTATAACGCCGCGTGCAGCGGCGACAGCGCGCTCTTCGACGAGACAAAAAAGGATGGGCTGGCGAGCGCAGCGGGCCTGTCGCCGCCGAAATCCAACTGGGCGCGCCCGCTTGAGCGCGCCCCTTTCCTCGCCTGGCCGCTGGCAGGTGCCATCGCGTATACCTTCGGCGGCATCGCGACCGACACCGACGCGCGGGTGCTGGGCGGCGATGGACCGATCGGCGGGCTCTACGCGGCCGGGGAGATCACCGGGCATTTCCACGGCGCTGCACCGAATGCAGTAGCCATGCTGCGCGCGCTGGTATTCGGCCGCATCGCGGGCAGAAACGCCGTCCTGGGGGTTTGACCCCCGCGCATTAACATTCCAGCGATTGCGCTCGCGCGGCGAGGACGCCGCTGCGGAACCGACTGCCTGCGCGTGACGCTCACGCGCCTCCCGCCCGATTTGGTAGTTTTACCAAAATGCGCGATAATGCACCCATGGATATCGACACCAAGGACTATCCGTGAGCGTGAGGGAATCCATACTTGCAGCAGGCATGAAACTTCTGCGGGAGAAGGGCATAGCCGCCCTGACCCAGCCGCAGGTCGCCAAGGCGGCCGGCATCAAGCAGAGCCATTTGACCTACTACTTCCCGGCGCGTGCCGATCTGCTGCTCGCCATCGCCGAAGCCGCGATTGGCGCAACGATGGAGAATATCGCGGCGCGGCTGGAGAAAAGCCCCCGGCGCGCCACACTGGCAGCCACCGTTGCCGCCGTCATGACCGCCGGCATACCGACCCGCGTCGTTATCGGCCTCATCGTCGCCGCAGATGCAGATCCGCAGATCCGCAAGCCGCTGCGCAAACTCCTCAGACATGTGCGCGGCCAGGTGCAGGCGCTATTGTCCAAAGCAGGACCCGATGCGAGCGACGAGGCCGCGCTGCTGTTTCATGCCGCCGTGGTCGGATTGGCGGTCATGCATCAGGCGCAGAAGAACGCCAGATCCGCGCGGGAGGTAAAGGAAGGGGTCGGCGCGATGCTGCGCCTGCTCGCGC
>JAENXP010000466.1 GCA_016649475.1 Burkholderiales bacterium
AGGTTGCACGACGAATTGCCCAATCTGCTTGCCGTGCAACGCGTCATCGTCGCCGCCCTGGAAGAATTGATGGTCGTTGCAGAAGAAGAAGGCCACGCCGAACTGGTCGGGTTCGCCGAGAACCTGATGCTGCACGAAGAAATGGAACGTGACGTGTCCTACCCGACGGCCATCCTGATTGGAAAGTACCTGCAATTGCGGCTCAAGACACAGGAGGAGAGCGCGTGAACAACGCCAGCCATGTCGAGCGCATCGCGCGCGCAACCCCGGACCGCCAGGCCATCGTGTTCGAAGGCAAGGACATCAGCTACGGCGCGCTCGACGCCTGCGCCTGCGCCCTCGCCCACTCGCTCAGGGCCAACGGCGTGCGCCGCGGCGACCGCATCGCCCTGTACCTGCCCAATATCCCGGCGTTCATGCTCGCCTATCTTGCCGGGGAAAAGCTCGGCGCCATCGTGGTCTCGGTCAATTCGATATTCAAGTCCGAGGAAGTCAAGTACCTGCTCAACGACTCCGGCGCCAAGGTAGTTTTCACCACGGCGGAACTCCTGCCCAACGTGCCGCGCGCTGAATGCCCCTCGATCAAAAAGACCGTGATCTGCGAGGGAGTGGCCACCGACGAAATCGTGCTCGGCGACTGGCTTGCTGCCTGCAAGCCTGCGTTCAAGACCGAGGACATGGCCGCGGACGACGCGGCGGTGCTGCTGTATTCCTCCGGCACCACCGGTTTCCCCAAGGGCGTGACGCTCACCCACAACAATATCATCAGCAACACCCGCGCCGCGGTGAACTGTTCCGGCCACCGCAGCGACGACCGGCTGGCGATTTTCCTGCCGCTGTTCCACGTGTTCGCGCAGAACTACATCATGAACGCCGGGTTCGTCGCGGGAGCGACGCTGGTGCTGTTCCGCCGCTTCGTACCGGACGTGGTACTCGAAGCCATTCAGCGCGAGCGCGTCACGATGTTCTTCGCCGTACCCACCATTTACATCGCGCTGCTCGGCGCCAATGTGCCGAAGGAAAAATTGGCGTCGATACGCTACTTCTTTTCTGCAGCGGCGACCATGCCACAGGAGATATCGCGGCGCTGGACCGAGACCTACGGGCCGGCAGTGCACGAAGGCTACGGCCTGACCGAGTGTTCGCCCTGCGCCGCCTACAACCACGTCAGCAGGCACAAGTTCGGCAGCGTCGGCACCGCGATCGAAGATTTCGAGGTGAAGATTTTCGACGAGAACGACCGCGAGCTGCCGCGCGGGGAATGGGGAGAGATCGTGATGCGCGGCCCCGGCGTGATGAAGGAATACTGGGGCAGACCCGATGAGACTGCGCAGGCGCTGCGCGGCGGCTGGCTGCATTCGGGCGACATCGGCAAGATGGACGAGGAAGACTATGTGTTCATCGTCGACCGGGTAAAGGACATGATCAACGTGTCCGGCTTCAAGGTCTGGCCCGCCGAGGTGGAGCATTATCTTTATCAGATTCCGCAGATCAAGGAAGTGGCCGTTTATGGCCTGCCGGATGAGCTCAAGGGCGAAAGCGTATGCGCCGCCGTGGTGCTCAAGGACGGCGCGCAGTTGCGTCCGGACGAAGTCATCGACTGGTGCAGGGAAAAACTCGCCGCCTACAAAGCACCTGCGCGCGTCGACATCGTCGCCGAACTGCCCAAGAGCGCGACCGGCAAGATCCTGAAACGCATGCTGCGCCAGCAGGCGTAGGGCGCCCGGAGCCCGCGTGGGCACCGTCACCCTGCCACTGTGGCTGGTCATTCTCGCCGGCGTGCTCGCGCTGATCGGTCTTCTCGACCGGCTGCTGGTGCCCAGCGTGCGCTGGTTCATCCGCAGCCGCGCCAGCAGGGTGCTGGATGAAGTCGCCTCGCACCTGAAAATAGAGATACGCCCGTTCCAGCAGACGCGCCGCCAGGTGCTGATCGACCGCTTGCTCTACGACGACAAGGTGCAGCAGGCCGCGGCGGCTTACGCGCGCGAGCAGAACATGCCGCGCGAAGTGGTGATGGCGCAGATCAGCGGCTACGCGCGCGAGATCGTCCCGGCCTTCAACGCCTACTTCTATTTTCGCGTCGGCTACTGGCTCGGGCGCAAGATCGCCCAGTCGCTCTACCGCGTGCGCGTAGGCTATACCGACAGCGCCGGACTGGCGCGGATTTCACCCGATGCCACCGTGGTGTTCGTGATGAACCATCGCAGCAACATGGATTACATCCTCGCCGCCTACCTGGTCGCCGACCAGGCTGCGCTGTCCTATGCCGTGGGTGAATGGGCGCGCATCTGGCCGCTGCAGCAGCTGATCCGTTCCATGGGCGCCTACTTCGTGCGCCGCAACTCGCGCGATGAACTCTACCGGCGCGTGCTCGAGCGCTATATCGGCATGGCCACCGAGGCCGGCGTAACCCAGGCGCTGTATCCCGAAGGCTCGCTCAGCCGCGACGGCAGCTTGCGCGCGCCCAAGCTGGGCGCGCTCGACTACATGATTCGCGGCTTCAACCCCGAGGGCGAGCGCGACCTGGTGTTCATTCCGCTTGGCATCAACTACGACCGCACGTTGGAAGACCGTACCCTGTTACTCGGGCTGGACCAGAAAGCGAAGCGGCCAGGCCGGTTCAAGGCCGCCTGGAACACCTTGGCGTTCGCCGCGCACCAGGGCAGCCTCGCCGCGCGCAGCGAATGGCACCGCTTCGGCTATGCCTGCGTCAATTTCGGCACGCCGCTGTCGATGCGCGAGTACCTGCAGTCGCAGAATTTCGATTTTCGCAAGTTGGACAAGGACCAGCGCCAGGCGCGCGTGGCCGAGCTCGGCGCGCAGCTGATGCAACGCGTGGGGAAACTGATCCCTGTCCTGCCGGTTCCGCTGGTGGCACTGGTGTTCGCGGGCAACCCGGGCAAGGCCTTGTCGGAACTGGAATTGAAATCCGAGGTGGAGGCGCTGATCGAGCGCCTGGAAGCTGCCGGTGCCCACATCTATATTCCCCGGCGCGATCGCGATTACGCAATCACCGCGGGCCTGCGCATGATGCTGCTGCGCCATTTGGTCGTGGAGCGCGACGGCCTTTATGCCGCAGACCCGGCGCAAGCGGCCTTGCTCGGCTACTACGCCAATTCAATCGCGCACCTGCTGCCGGTGTAATTCCGCGTCCGCCGCCTAACCCTGCCGGCCCGTCATTCTTTCACCAGGCGCAGGAGCGTCGTGGCAT
>JAENXP010000842.1 GCA_016649475.1 Burkholderiales bacterium
AGCCGCCTGCATTCAACCCTGACGCGCGGATGGGTAATGACTGGCAGTCAGGACGCCGGCTCATTTCGAGGCCGAAGACCTGATGACAAGGCTGACGAATTGCCAATGCAGCTTTTGCCGATATCGAATTCGGTACTGATCACGCCAGGCCTGAAAATCTACCGCCGCCGCCAAGCCGGGGGTGGTCGACTATTTCTTTTGAGACGGGGGCGACCAGGTCAGGTGCGACTGCCGTCAGCCCATCTGCGGTTTTTGTGAATTGCTTGACTCAAGTCCGGAACAAATGCCAGAAGAACCAATCTGGTCGTTGTACGGTTCACTTCCGTCGGCATAGCATTTGGCAATGACAAAGGGGCTTAAACGATGGTGACCAGGCGCGAGGAAATGGCAGCGGCATTCGCTCGGGCGGTGACTGCCAGAGAAGATGTGGATATTCGCGACATAGACCAAGAGTCACAAGGTGAATCCCGGCGAGGAAGGCCGATGCAACGATTCAGTGATGCGCTGGCGGTATCACCGATCGCACGGGAGGCTATCGGCCTGTCGGCCCTGGTAGTGGCTTACCTTCAATACTACTATCTGGACGTGCAGTTCAAAATCATGAGCCTGCCATCGGTCACTGCTTTTCCGCTCCAATAGAAAAGGCGGACCTCTCGCATTTTCGGCCCGCCATGGGCGGGCGGGCACAGCAAGAGTCTTGCCTCAATTACCCGCTTCCGGATCGAAAACTGAATTGAATTGAGCCCTGCATCCTTGGCCCGATACATCGCCCTGTCCGCCCACTTTAGGATGTCTTCCGCGCTGGCGCCGTGCTTGCCGAACATCGCCACGCCGATAGATCGAAAGTCAATACTCCACGCTTTGACTCTTCCGACCGCGGCCGTTTGAAAGCATTGCGACCATGCGCGGGCCGAGATCGGGTGCCCGGCCTGTGGCCCCTCGTGGTTTGCCGATTACGCCTATAATCGCTCTGCAGTGAACGCGCCTGCGCTTACTATCTTAGTCTTGCCATGAATGCGCATCCTCAGAGCCCACGCGTCATACTCGTCGTCGAGGACGACAGCCATCTTGCCAAGTTGATACATTTTTGCCTGGTCCGCGACGGCTTCGAAATGCGCCACGCGGCGGACGGTGAACTGGCGCTGCAGGAATTCGATCGTCCCGAACTGCCCGACCTGGTGGTCATGGATGTCATGATGCCTTACCGCAACGGCTACGAGCTGCTTGCGAACCTGCGCAAGAGACCCTCGTGGGACCATGTGCCGGTGATCATGCTCACCAGCCGCGGCCGCGAGGAAGACGTGGTCCAGGGACTGGATCTCGGGGCCAGCGACTATCTGACCAAACCTTTTCGCCCCGCCGAGCTGATAGCGCGGATACGCAAGCTTCTGCGGCCCGCGCCCAGGGCGGAGCAGTGAGCGGGACTGCGGGTTGGCAGCTGCGCGCGGCGGTCCTGCTCGCCATCATCGTCGCGCCGATAACGGCCGCTCTCTCAGCCGAAACTGAACCACTGCGTGCAAAGACGGGCGTCGATCCACTGCTGCTGAAAATGGCGCCG
>JAENXP010000743.1 GCA_016649475.1 Burkholderiales bacterium
GCTCCGATCCCGCAGGAGCGCATCGATGAGGTGATCTGCAAGACCCAAGAGCCGCCGCAGCACGAGGCGACGCACTGGACGGCGCGGGCGATGGCGAAGACGGTGGGACTGGGCGTGGTGACGGTGCAGCGGCTCTGGAAGGCGCATGGGCTGAGCCCGCATCGCTGGCGTCAGTTCAAGCTCTCGAACGATCCGGCTTTCGTCGAGAAGCTGCGTGATGTGGTTGGGCTTTACGTCTCCCCACCCGCCCATGCCGTCGTGTTTTCGGTCGATGAAAAGTCGCAAATTCAAGCACTTGACCGGACACAGCCCGGCCTGCCGCTCAAGAAAGGTCGAGGCCCGACCATGACCCATGACTACAAGCGCAACGGCACGACGACGCTGTTCGCGGCGCTGAACGTGCTGGACGGCTCGGTGATCGGCCAGAACATGCAGCGCCACAGGCATCAGGAGTTCATCCGCTTCCTCAACCAGATTGAGCGCAACGTCCCGGCGGGCAAAGTCATCCACGCGGTCATGGACAACTACTGCACACACAAGCATGCCAAAGTGCTGGCATGGCTCCAGCGCCACCCGCGCTGGACCTTCCACTTCATCCCGACATCGTCGTCATGGCTGAATGCGGTCGAAGGCTTCTTCGCCAAGCTGACGCGCCGTCGCTTGAAGCACGGTGTGTTCCATTCAGTCGTCGACCTGCAAACTGCCATCAAACGCTTTATCGCAGAGCACAATGACACTGAGGCCAAGCCATTTATCTGGCGAGCCAATCCCGGCGAAATCATCGCAGCTAGAAACAGAGGGTTCCAAACGTTGGAGTCAATCCACTCTCATGTTCGCCATTTCAAGGTGCAGGTACGAGAATTCGTTCACTTGCTTTGGCAAGCGTTGCGTCCGAATGGCTGCTCCTAGGCAAAGCAGGAGGCACGGTCAATGAGACGACGGTTGATCATGCTCTGATACGCGGGTTGGGTACCGCCGGACCTGATGCGTCGCGGAGCTGCCTCGGTCTAGGATCCAGCGTCGGATGAGAGGTCCGGCTGATAGTGGATACGAGGGTTCTCCTGCCGTGACCGTGCCTCCAGCCTTACTCAGGCTCAGAGGGCTCAAGAACTGCTTTCTCCTTCGTCTGATGATGTCCGGATAGTCATGTCGCGGTCGTCAGTTCGTCGGCCGTGGCAGCTGGCAGGCGATAGCCCAGACGAACCCGGCCAGTTCACGAGCGATCGCGGTTGTCACGGTGGTGGCCGGCTTTCCGGCCCTGGTGAGCTTTCGGTACCGGCCGCACAGCCGCACCTGGGCTTTCCATGCGGTGTCGCGGATCGGCTTGGGCAGTGCTTCCTGCCGGAGCAATTGTTCGCGGCTGATCCTCGCGGAGAACCGGTAGCTCCAGGCCGCCTCGATCAACATGCGCCGGGCGGTCGAGTTGCCCGCCTTCGTCACTCCGCCCTGACGCCGGGTTCCGCCGCTCGAATGCTCCGAGGGGACCAGGCCGAGATACGCCATGAGCTGGCGCGGGTTGGCAAACCGGGTGATGTCGCCGAGTTCTGCGATCACCGTCGCAGCACTCACCAGGGCCACGCCGCGAAGCGACTGCAGCGCATGAACGACCGGCGCCAGCGCCCAGTCCGCAAGCATGGCCTCGATCTGCGCGGTCAACCGATCGCGACGGGCGGTTGCGGCTTCGATCGTTGCAATACAGTCTTCCAGGACGATGTGGTGGGCCGGCTGCTCAAACCGCAACCCGGCCAGCCAGCGGCGATGCATCAGCGTCCAGGCAGGGCGGCTATAATGGCGGCCATGGCGCAGCAGAAATCCGGAGAGTTGCTGACGGGCCTGGCGCAGGCTGCGCACGGCGGCCAAGCGAGCACGGACCA
>JAENXP010000845.1 GCA_016649475.1 Burkholderiales bacterium
CGTAGCAGAATTCATTCCGCTACGGGTTCCAAGCGCGAATGCGTATAGACTCAGGCTGACGAATACGCGCGCCAACTCCTAGGACTACTATCAATTTCCGGCGAAGTTCCGCCCGCGGCCGGCTGCTTCGCATTGCCAGCTTGCTGCTCGCCGCCTCGGCAATCAGCGCTGCCGCAGCGGCACATACCATCGAAGGCCGCGTGGTCGGCGTCGCCGACGGCGACACGGTCACGGTGCTCGACGCCTTGCACGCACAGCACCGCATCCGCCTCGCCGGCATCGATGCGCCGGAGAAAGCCCAGGCTTTTGGCGACGCCTCCAAGCGCCACCTGTCGCGCATGGTGTACGGCGAGCATGTCAGGGTCGAGTATGCAAAGCGCGACCGTTACGGGCGAATCGTCGGCAAGATCTTTAGCGCCGGTCGCGACGCCAGCCTGGAGCAGTTGCGCGCCGGACTGGCCTGGCATTACAAACAGTACCAGCGCGAGCAGTCGCGCGAAGACCGCGGTGCCTATGCAAAAGTCGAGCGGGAGGCACAGCAGGCGCAGGCGGGGCTGTGGCGGAATCCGGACCCGGTTGCGCCGTGGACATAGCGGCAGGAGCAGCGCGCCAGGAATGCGAACAAGCGCAAACCGTAGCGAGCGGGCAAAGCGAGTCAATCCGCATACCAGTAGCGCTTTCTACGCTCGCGGTATGCCTGCACGCTGATCCCTTCGGCGTCGATGCGCACCAGCACCGCGCCGGCCTTATCGGTACGCAGCATCTGCGCGCCGCTGGCGCGATAGCGCTCGACCACCTCTTCCTGCGGGTGGCCGAAGCGGTTGCGATAGCCTACCGGTAGCACCGCCCAGCGCGGCTGCACCGCGGCGATGAATTCCTGCGTCGACGAAGTGCGGCTGCTGTGGTGCGGCGTTACCAGCACCTCCGCGCGCAACTTCCCCTGCCCGCGCGCGAGCAATTCCTGCTCGGAGCGCGCCTCTATGTCTCCGGTGAGCAGCACCGCGCCGTGAGCCGTGGCAATTTTCAGCACGCAGCTGCGGTCGTTGGACTTTATCTTGCCGACTGCGTAGCTGGCGGCGGTCGGATGCAGCAGATCGAAACGCACTCCGTCCCAGTCCCAGCCCTGCCCGGCGGCGCAAGGCAGCCTGTAGCCTGGCGCCGCGAGCCAGGCCGCATGGGTTTGCGCCAGCGAAGAGTAAAAAGCGGCCACGGGCAGGCCCGACAGCACCGTAGCAGCGCCACCCGCATGGTCGTTGTCGTCATGGGTGACGATCATTGCGTCCAGCTGCCCAATGCCGGCAGCCCGCAGGAAGGGCAGGATGACGCGGCTGCCACTATCGGCATCGGGACCGTAGGCGGGACCGGCGTCGTAGAGCAGCGCATGCCCTTGGGTCTGTGCGAATACCGCCAGGCCCTGCCCCACGTCCAGCACCGTCAGCCACAGCGCGCCAGGCGCGGGCGCGGGTGGCGCCACGGCAAACAGCGGCAGCATCAGCGGCAGACCCAGCCAGCGTGCCGGAACCCCACGCGGCAACAGCATCCACGCGGTACCCGC
>JAENXP010000652.1 GCA_016649475.1 Burkholderiales bacterium
ATCGTCGGCGACGTGCTGCACTCGCGCGTGGCGCGCTCGCTGATCCACGCGCTCACGGTCATGGGCACGCCGGACATACGTGTCATCGGACCCATGACCCTGATTCCCGCCGGGGCGGAGAAGCTGGGCGTAAAGGTGTTTTACGACCTGGAGCAAGGCTTGCGCGACGTCGACGTAGTGGTGATGCTGCGTCTGCAAAGCGAGCGCATGCGCGGCGCGCTATTGCCCTCGGCGCAGGAGTTCTTCAAATACTACGGCCTGACGCCGGAAAAACTGGCGCTGGCCAAGCCCGACGCCATCGTCATGCACCCAGGGCCGCTAAACCGCGGCGTGGAAATCGATTCCGCTGTCGCAGACGGCACACATGCAGTGATCCTGTCGCAGGTGACCTTCGGCATCGCTGTCAGGATGGCGGTGATGAGCATACTGGCAGGAAATTAGAACATTAGCGGCCGTTTCAGCATCACTGAAACGGCCCCCGACTTAGGAGAGTATGAGGGGATGCGCCCCGCAGGAAGTCCCCTTGGGGGATCTCCCCTCATCTTGTAACGAGCTCTGAAATGAAAATTCACATCAAGAACGGTCACCTGATCGACCCGGGCAATAATGTCGATACCCAGGCGGACCTGTTTGTCGCCGCTGGCAAGATTGCCGCCGTGGGCAACGCGCCAAACGGCTTCAGCGCAAACCGCGTGATCGACGCCAGCGGCCTGGTGGTCTGCCCGGGACTGATAGACCTGTCGGCGCGCTTGCGCGAACCCGGCTTCGAGTACAAAGCGACGCTGGAATCCGAAATGCTGGCCGCGGCCGCGGGGGGCGTAACCAGCCTCGCCTGTCCGCCCGACACGGAACCGGTGCTGGACGAACCCGGCCTGGTGGAAATGCTCAAGCACCGCGCCAAGCAGCTTAACCTGGCTCACGTTTATCCGATCGGGGCACTCACCATCGGCCTGGCCGGCGAACAGCTGACCGAAATGGCGGAACTGCGCGATGCCGGCTGCGTCGGCTTCTCCCATGCCGACGTACCGCTGCAGGACAATCAGGTGCTGTGGCGCGCACTGCAGTACGCGGCGACATTCGGATTCCGCGTCTGGCTGCGCCCGCAGGACGGATACCTCGCGAAAGACGGGGTAGCACACGACGGCGAGGTCGCCACGCGCCTGGGACTGGCCGGAATTCCCGCGTTTGCCGAGACCATTGCAATTGCCACCATCGTCGAACTGATGCGCGCCACGGGCACGCGCGTGCACCTTTGCCGGCTGTCCACCCGCGATGGGGTGGAGATGGTGCGTGCAGCCAAGCGCGACGGCTTGCCGATCAGTTGCGACGTAGGTATCCACCACACCCACCTGTCGGAAATGGATCTGGCGTATTTCGACGCGCACTGTCATTTGCAGCCGCCGCTGCGCAGCGCGCGCGACCGCGATGCGCTGCGCCAGGGGCTGAAGGACGGCACCATAGACGCAATCTGCTCCGACCACACGCCGGTGGACGAAGATTCGAAGCTGCTGCCTTTCGCCGAATCGGAAGCCGGCGCCACTGGCCTGGAGCTGTTGCTGCCGCTCACGCTGAAATGGGCTCTCGAAACGAAGGTGCCGCTGGCGCAGGCGCTCGCGCGCATCACGCGTGAGCCTGCGCGCATTCTGGGCGTGGACGCCGGCCACCTGTCGGCCGGCCATACGGCCGATGTTTGCGTATTCGATGCAGAGCACTATGGCAAGGTAAGCGCTGCAGCGCTCAGGAGCCAGGGCAAGAACACGCCCTTCCTTGGCATCGAGCTACCCGGCAAAGTGCGCTATACGCTGCTTCAGGGCCAGATCGTCTACGACGCCGGAACCAGTTAGGCGTCCATTTCAGAATTGCCGAAACGGCCTCTGATTTGAGCGGGCATGAGGGGATGTCCCCCGCAGGGACTTTCCCTTCAAGGGGGATCAAGACCTTCGGGGCTTATCCCCTCATTCAGAAATAAGCTCAAAAAGCAATCGGGCGCCCGCAAACCCCGCGAACCCGCGCGGGTTCAGCCTTGTTTGCCTTCCGGTTCAAGCAGCACGGCGGGCTCCAGCCCCGCCACCGCCACAAATACCGCCTTGCGGCGCGAACTCAAGCCGCGGGTAATCGATACCTGGCTGCGCTTCACCCGCAGGCAGCGCGCGAGAAATTCAACCAGGCACGCATTGGCGCTACCGTCCACCGGCGGCGACGCGAGCCGCA
>JAENXP010000775.1 GCA_016649475.1 Burkholderiales bacterium
GTCGCGCGCGCAAGTCACCATGTCGCCGCACTCCAGGACGATCGCACCAGTCACGCACAATTGCGCGCACTTTCCGCAGCCGGAACACAGCTCGCTGTCGCTCAGCACGGAAGTCTTCTTCCAATTTCTGGTTTCGAAGGAAAACAACCGCAATTCGCACGCAGAAATACATCTTCCGCAGCCGGAACATCGTGTTTGGTCAACATTGATATTGATCATTTCGGCGAATATAAACTGGATTCAGCTTTGGCCGGTTGGCATCGGCGAGGGTCACAAGCCATTCAGGAACGCCACCAGAAGCTGGTTGACCGTCTCAGAGCGTTCGCGCTGGATCCAGTGCCCGGCGCCGGCGAGGATGTGGCAGCCGCGCAGTCCCGGCAGCGTCGTCGGGAAACGCTCGATCTGCGACTTTGACGCCGGGAAGCGCAGCACGCCATCGCGCTCGCCGGCAATGAACATTGACGGCTGTCGAATCACGGCGCCGCGCCACGGCGCCATCAGTTCGGTGGTCAATCGCAAACTGCGATACCAGTTCAGCGGGCCGCGAAATCCGCTGCGGCGAAACTCGCCGGCATAGTAGGAAACATCCTCTGCACTCATCCACGGCGGCAGCGTCTCGGGGTCGACAGTGTTGTCGAGATATCCGCAGCCAGGCGCCAGCATGCCGAAAGCGGCGGCGGCCGGGGCATCGCCCGAGCCGCTGTAGTGGACGCGCCGGATCGTCGCCTCGACATCGCGCTCGAACTCGGCTTCGGCCACGCCCGGGGTCTGGAAGTACTGCATGTAGAAGTTGTGGATGCCCTGCTTTTCCAGGGCCGCAAGAAGGTCAACGCGACCCGGAGGTACGAAGGGCACGCTCATTCCGACCACAGCGCGAAACAGGTCCGGTCGCATGAGCGCTGCGTTCCACACCGTTGGGGCGCCCCAGTCATGGCCAACGAGCACCGCTTGTCTTTCACCGAGCACCTTTAGCAGACCAACCAGGTCGCCCACGTGGTGCAACATGGTGTACTGCGCGGGGTTCTCGGGCGCGTCAGTGCCGCCGTAGCCTCGCATATCCGGCGCTACGGCGCGAAAGCCTGCCGCCGCGACGGCGGCCATCTGATGCCTCCACGAGTACCAGCTCTCGGGCCAGCCATGGCAAAAGAGCACCAGCGGCCCGCCGCCTTGCGTGGCCACACGCATGCGGATGTCGTCGAGTTGCAGGGTTTCAAGAGCGGGTTCGGTCACGGCGATGTGTTCCCTTGTGATCAGACTGTACTGCTGACCAGCAACTCGTTCAAACGTGCCACCGCGCTCGAGACGCTGCGACTACTGCCTGCCAGTCAGCTCGCGCCCGCTAGCCGCCCAGGCGTTGAAACCGCCATCCAACTCATAGACTTTGCTATAGCCCGCCGCAGCAAGCGCCGCGGCCGCCTGGGTGCTCATGCCACCGCTGCGACAGTAGAGAACTATCGGTGCATCCTTGCCCGGCAATTGGTCAAGCCGGTTGGTAATTTGATCGAACGGAATGGAGAGATCGGTGCCGGGTAGATTTCCTTGATCGGGGACATGGACATTGACCAGCGTGAAGTTCTTGCTCGCCATGCTGCTCGCCAGCTGTTCCACGCTCAGATCGGTGAAACCGAACGAGTTCTTGGATAGGTCGGGCAGGCCTTTTGCGCTCGCCACAGCTGTTGGCGCGGCACTCGTAGTCTTGTCACACCCCGCCAGGACCAGCACACTTAACAGACTGCTGATCAGTATCAAACATAGCTTCTTCATTAAACAATTCCTTTGGTTCGCAAA
>JAENXP010000539.1 GCA_016649475.1 Burkholderiales bacterium
AACTACCGCTTGCAGTGACTCGCGCGACGCCATAGAGGACTGTCAGCACGCGATGTCCCCGGAATGCGGCAGCGGGGTCCGACGAGCCGCGGGCAAGCAGCCGCAGCAGTACCCGGTCAGGAAGGCGCTGACGATAGGCAGCGCGATTGCAGCGCGGGCCAATCATGGTTTGGGAGGTTATGGCGCCTCGCGCGAAGAATCCGCGCTCGAATCGGACGCGGCATTGCTGCTGCCGCAAAACGCAAATAGACTTGGTACCCATCTGAGAGTCAGCCCGGATGAAGAAGGAACATGCTCTATCGAGTCGCAACTGTAGGCCTGGCGCCGCTCCTGATCGCACAGGGACGCCACGTGAGGCGGGTGACGCTTCAGTTGCCGGAACCCCCGGGAGCGAGGTCGGGAACCGAAGGGCAGGGGCCGCGCCTCAGGCTGTTCATCGTTGGTGATTCCTCGGCGGCGGGAGTCGGCGCATCGACGCAGGAAGAGGCCATCTCCGGCCAGTGCGTGTCCCAACTGAGCTCCTCGTTTCAGGTTTCGTGGAAACTGAGCGCACAGACGGGTTATGAGCTAAGCGACGTGGTGGAGGCCCTCGAGGCGGCTTCCGCCGAGACTTTCGATGCAGCGCTCATAGCGGTTGGCGTAAACGACGTTACCGGCCGGACGTCTTTGAAAAGCTGGAAAGCGCAGCACGGCAGGCTGATTCATCTGCTGACAGCGAAATTCGCTGTCCGGCATGTTCTCCTGTCGAGTCTTCCGCCGATGCACCGCTTCCCGGCGTTGCCGCAGCCCCTGCGCTGGTACCTTGGAGCGCGGGCCAAACAGCTAAATGGAATAGTGCAGAGGATCGCCGGCGCCGATAGCCGGTGCGAGCTGCTTGAGATGAACTTCCCGTTCGAAGCCAGCTATATGGCGGCCGACGGTTTCCACCCCGGACCGCTTGCGTATGCGATGTGGGGGCGGCATGCAGCAGGCGCTATCCGACGCCGAATGCAAAATTAGACGCGTGCCTGGCGCGGGATCGAGCTGGCGCGCCTGCCTGGTGTTGACGCAATTCGATACGGTCGCAATGACCCGGATAGTGGGCGCAATCGCGCGCTATTGCAGCCACTGCGCCGTGCGTTTTAGCTCTTCCACTGCGCTTTCCATTTGAAGCGCCAGTTCCCGTTCCTGCTCCATCAGCAGATTATCCAGAATCTCGTGCAGTGACTGGCTCTTGTGGCACAGCTGCCGCAGGTACGGATTGGCCAGGTGCGGTGCGAGGAGGATGCGGATCTGCTGCGACGCGCTCTGGTAGTTGGCGGCGTTCGCCGGCATACGGCCGGCATCGTGGTCGTCCAGGTATGCGGCGAGCGGCTGCAGCTCCAAAGCCACCCGAATCGCAATTATTTCGCCGTTGGTAACAGTATTCATCATGTTTCCTTAAGCCCGCCGGGGCGGTGAGTTCATTGCGGCCAAGAATCTGCGCGTAAACCGTGTATCTCTTGCTTCAATACTTCGTGCCTGGTGTTGCTCGATAGTGCATCAGCCGGAAACGTGCGGCCATACAGCGTTTGCCTAAATCGGGCTGCTTATTTTCGGCTCAGCGCTGGGGTGAATTACCCTATATGGCAAATGCGGTGCGATGAGGATAGGTCGACAACCAGCGATAAGATACGTACGGCCTGTCGTCCAGGCAGTGCGTCCAATATTGCCAGAGAACGAGCCGCTCGCAATCATTGTGCAATTATTTATATAAATATAATCAATGAGATATTATGCATGCATCAGGCAAAGCCGATCCCAATGGAGATGAATTCAGCCTAGCCGGGGGGCGTCGCAAGACACAATTTCGGGATCGACGAGCCGGCCCCCCCATAGCTAGTACGGACTGAATTCCAATAGCAGGTTCACGCCGCGATCGAAGGGTGCCTCCGCGTGAACCCAGGTGGAGAATTGGCTGTTTGCTCTCACCTGGCAGGGCCATGCGATACTAGCTCTTGACCGACATATTCCTCTGGAGACGTACATGATTCCGGCACTGCTGTGGCTGGACGAAGCCGAAATCTACGGCCAGGCGCTGGGGCGCGCCGGTTGCGGGGACCGCCTGGACATTCAACTGCTGCGGCCGGATCAGCAACCGAGCGAAGCGCAGCTTGCGCGCACTGAGATTCTGCTCGCGAGGCAGCCACCGCCGGAAATGCTGGCAAGAATGCCCAAGCTGCGCTGGATCCAGGCCATCACCGCGGGCGTCGAGCACTGGGTTTCACGCCCGGATTTGCGCCCGGACATTGCACTTACCTGCGCGCGCGGCACTCATCGGGTGCAAATGCCCGAAAACATCCTCGGCGCCCTGTTCCATCTGACCAAGCCCTATGCGCAAGCGAGCATGGACCAGCGCGACCGGCGCTGGGTAAGGCGGATTTCGCAGCCCCTCGCCGGAAAGACCCTGGGCATACTCGGCCTGGGGGAAATCGGCCGCGAACTGGCGAGGAAAGCCGCAGCCCTGGAACTGCGCGTGATCGGTACGCGCAATACGGCAGAGCCCGTAGCGCAGGTCGACAGGATCTACCCGCCCGAAGCCACCGACGAGGTGCTGGCGCAGTCGGACTTCGTCTTGCTCCTGCTGCCGCTTACGCCGCAGACGGATGGAATCATGAATGCGGCGCGCTTCAAGGCGATGCGCAGCAGCGCCTACCTGCTCAATTTCGGCCGCGGTGCGCTGGTGGTGGACGCCGACCTGATACAGGCGGTGCGGGCCGGGATCATCGCC
>JAENXP010000789.1 GCA_016649475.1 Burkholderiales bacterium
CAATTGGGCTATTGACAGAGCTGCAATTGCCGGCGCAATTCAACGCAAATCTGCGCACCAGGCACTGACAGATTGGAGTACTTGTGCAAGACCAACACGCCAATAACAGGAGGCTGAATTGTATGCGATGGCATCTGAAAAACCGCTTCTGGTGAAGCACAATGGGGGCAAGGCAAACGACCCAGCGACATCGCGAGGGCCCTTAGACAACCTGGAAGAGCATGTGCCACCAGATTGGTGGCGATTTCTATTTAGCAGCACCTATCTGAAAACAGATGGCGATGTGGTGGACAACGAAGGAATCACGCGCCGCGAAGTGGATCGCTTTGCGTCGCTGCTCCAGTTGCAGTGCGATGCTGCTGTGCTGGACCTGTGCTGCGGCCAGGGCCGTCACACACTGGAGTTGGCCCAGCGGGGATTCCGCCACGTCGAGGGGCTGGACCGCTCGCGCTACCTGATCAATCGCGCCCGCCGGACCGCCAAAGCCAAGGGCTTGAACGTGCGCTTCCGCGAGGGAGACGCGCGCAAGATGCCTTACCCTGCTGACAGCTTCGACGTGGTGATGATCCTGGGCAATAGCTTTGGCTATTTCACCTCTGCCGAAGATGATCTGCACCTCTTGAAAGAAGTGCGGCGCGTCCTGAAGCCATCCGGCACGCTGATGCTGGACGTGACGGACGGCGATTACATGCGGGCCCACTTCGAGCCGCGCTCGTGGGAATGGATGGACAAGCATCACCTGGTTTGCCGGGAGCGCTCGCTCTCGCTGGACGAGCAACGCCTGATTACGCGCGAAATTGTGATACATGCCGCCAAGGGCGTCGAGGTAGACCAGTTCTACGCCGAGCGGCTCTACAACTCGGAATTACTCGAAAAGCTCACGGCGTTGGCTGGCTTCGTTTCGGTGCGTGTCCTCGGCCTATTGGAGGGGGAGTCCACGCGCAACCAGGATTTGGGCATGATGGACCATCGCATGCTGCTGACTGGCCGTGCCAAGAAGGAGTGGTCGCAGGTGCGCGTCAGCCGGGAGGCCTCGCCACGCAGGGTGACGGTGCTGACGGGCGACCCGCGTAAGCAGGACACCCTGAAGCCAGACGGCGTCTTCGACGATGACGACTTCTACACTATTGACCGCCTCAAGGACGCGCTGCGCGAACTGCCATCCGACGAGTACGGCTTCACCTACCTGGACAACCACGACACGCTGGTAGCGGACCTACTGCGCGACAGACCGGAACTGGTGTTGAACCTGTGCGATGAGGGGTTCGACAACGACGCCCGCAAGGAGTTGCACGTCCCGGCACTGCTGGAGGTGCTCGGGATTCCCTACACCGGCGGCACGCCGCAGTGCCTGTCCACCTGCTATGACAAGGCGCTAGTGCGCGGCATCGCCAGCGACATGGGCATCCCCGTGCCCTTCGGCTACGTCATCAAACCAGAGGAGGATACCTACCGGCTACCGACCGCTTTTCCGGTGATCGTCAAGCCGACGATCGGCGACTCCGGCTTTGGCATCTGGGCGCGCAACGTGGTGCACGCCGCCGCCGCCCTGACCGAGGTCATTGCGAATCTGCATCGCACCTACAACCGCCCGGTGCTCGTCGAGGAGTTCCTAACCGGAGATGACCTAACGATCGGCATCCTGGGCAACCCCCCCGACGATTACAAGGTCTTGCACTTGGGCGCCACCGACTACAGCGACCTGCCATCGCACCTGCCACCCATCTG
>JAENXP010000488.1 GCA_016649475.1 Burkholderiales bacterium
CTGCCACCTTGCCCGGGTTTGCGCCCTGCGGAACGGCAACGGTCGCGCGCAGCCCATGCGCGCGCGCAGCGTATGCGATGCTCTGGCCGTGGTTCCCTGTCGAGGCAGTAAACAAGCCTGAATCGCGCTCTTTCTGGCTCAAACTGGCCACCAGATGCACCCCGCCGCGCACCTTGTAGGCGCCCATCGGCAGGTGGTTCTCATGTTTCACCCATACCTTGGCCCCGAGCAGATCGCCCAATCCAGAATATTGGTACAAAGGGGTGGGCTTCAGAAAACGGTACACATTCCGCCGCGCGGCGATGATGTCGTGTAGCGTTGGCGTTTCTCGATCAGTCATTCCTCAACTGCTCTGTACTTCCCGCCTGGTAAATACGCCCGGAGTTGCACATTCAAGCGCAAAACCCCGCGCCCGTGTCGCGATAGGCCATCGGTGAAGAACCATATTATAGACGTGGAATCGTCCGCGGCGGCGGCTTTAGACCGTCCGCTTGCGCCTGGCGTTGACCATCAGCAGCGCGATGGCGCAGGAAGCCGCCCGGGCCTCGGCGCTGTCCGCGCGGCTGGTGAGCACGATGGGTACGCTCGCCCCTACCACCACGCCTGCGAGCAGGGCATCGGCGAGATATTCGAGCTGCTTGGCGAGCATGTTGCCCGACTCCAGGTCCGGCACCACCAGAATGTCGGCACGTCCGGCGACGGACGAGCGTATGCCCTTGGTCTTGGCGGCGACCAGAGAAACGGCATTGTCGAAGGCCAGCGGCCCGTCGAGGATGCCGCCGGTGATCTGGCCGCGGTCGGCCATTTTGCACAAGGAACCGGCGTCGATGGTGGCACGCATTTTTGCGGTTACCGTCTCTACCGCCGCGAGAATGGCCACCTTGGGCTCGGGCACGCCGAGGATATGCGCGAGGTCGATCGCGTTCTGCACGATATCCACCTTGTCGTCCAGAGTGGGGTCGATGTTGATGGCGGCATCGGTGATGAGCAATTCGCGCGGGTAGGTCGGCACATTGGCGATGAACACGTGGCTGATGCGACGCTCGGTACGCAGGCCGGTGGCAGCCACGACTTCGGTCATCAGTTCGTCGGTATGCAAAGAACCCTTCATCAGCGCCTCGGCGCGGCCGGCGCGCACCAGCGCCACCGCCTGCGCCGCCGCGTCGTGGCTGTGCGCGACGTCGATGATCTCCATCGACCCCAGATCGAACCCGTGCTCGCGCGCGATGGCGCGGATCTTCTGCTCCGGCCCGACGAGGACGGGAACGATGAGTCCGGCCTCCGCCGCCCTGACCACACCGCCCATCGAATCCGCATCGCAGGGATGGGCCACCGCCATCAGCGCAGGCGCCATGTCTTTGGTGCGTGCCAGCAGTCGCCGATAGCGCGCCTCGCGATCGAGGAAGCTCACCTCCGGCATTTCAACGCGCGCGCGCTTGATTTTCTCCGTCGGCGCCAGCACCTCGGCCGTACCGCCTATCACCTTTTGCCCATCCTGATTGGTGCACAGGCAGTCGAAAATAATGTGATAGTTGTGGTCGAATTTGTGCGTGGCCCTCAGCGTGACGGTAATGGTGTCACCCAGGCCGACCGGGCGCGAGAAGTGCAGCGTCTGGTCGATGTATATGGTGCCGGGCCCGGGAAATTGCGTCCCGAGTACGGTGGAGATCAGTGCGCCGCCCCACATGCCATGGGCAATCACCTCGCGAAACATGCTGCTTTTTGCGTATTCCGGATCCACATGCGCCGGGTTGACGTCACCCGACATTATGGCGAACAACTGGATGTCCGCCGGCTTCAATGTGCGGGTGATGGTGGCGGAATCACCGATTTTGATTTCGTCGTAGGTGCGATTTTCGATGTAGTTCATAGGCGTCATGGTTGCGGCCTCGGTTAGTTGACCGTGGCTCAATTTAGGCGCGAAACACCGTTCCGGAATTGCGCAAAATCAAACTTAATTGGCGCGCGGCTGGGGCGCCTGCTTCGACACCCCAGGGCAAAAGAAGCGGTAGCGCGTGACTTGCGCGCGAATATGCCGCGGCTAAGGAAGGTACTGCTGACGGTGGGACGATAGTTTAGATAGCCGGCTGCAAACTATCGAGGAGAGGGCGACATTGCACAGTGACTGACCAGCGGTAACCGGCAGGAACCCAAACCGGATCAGGCAATTTCACTCGCCGTGTCTATCGCGAATTGGCGAGCTAAACCAACTGACTAACTACCTATAAAGATTAGAAAATGCGGGTTTTTGTTTAGATATAACTACCACCTATTGCTACTAGCGATGCGCCTTTCGACCGGTACACTGCCTGCACCTACATTCATTCGCTACCTGGATTTACGGCCATGGCCTTATTGAATAATCACATCGTAACTGTCTTGTTCTCATCGCCAATCCATGGCCATTCACGAGCGAACAAGCGGCAATCCTCGGCGAACCCGACCGATGCGCCCATCGCACCTCAGAATTCCCATGCTCATATCGGACTCGGTCCCGAATTATACGCAAACGTGAATTAGTTGTGATTTGACTTGATGCAACACATGTAAAATCATGAATTATAAAGGTTTTTGAGAATTAGAATCATGCGCGATAACGCTCAAATCAGCTTTTTACGCATCAGGCTGCCAGGCCCGGCCCAGAGCCGACCTGGCATGCAATTGATCCCGGTGTTTGGCAGACAGTCGACGCACCAGAATACCCGTCGCCGTCAGACTCCTCCGGGCCTTAGCCTTCTGCAATGCAGACGGCGTCTTTTTGTGTTTTAACCGGGGGAAATGGAAATGAAATCACTAGACCACGCTTTTTTGATGAACGACGCTTATGCTGCTGGGATCACGATGCAAGACCTGCCGCAGGTTACTATGGCAGAAGAACGCCTGCCATTCACCGTAAGAGTGGTCCGCGACGACGAGGCACTACACAAAGCAGTAGCCGTCCGCCAGGCGGCGTACGCGCGCCACATGCCGGCGTTGGCGGAAAGGCTGGGTGCGCCGGAAGCCAATGACAATGACCCCGGCTCGGTGGTTCTGCTGGCGGAATCGAAAATGGACGGTTCGCCCCTCGGAACAATGCGCATCCAGACCAACCGCTACAACCCGCTC
>JAENXP010000006.1 GCA_016649475.1 Burkholderiales bacterium
CGAGCGCGCCGCAGCACTTGAAGCCGATCTGCAGCACGTCCTCCACCGGGAGCAACGTTTCGGCGCTCACATGCTGCGACAGATCGCCGCCCGAAACCACCTCCATTGCGATATGGCCGGAGTCCTCCTGCACCACTGCGTCTAGGATCGCGGCGATATGCGGATGCTTCAGCTTGCCCGCAAGCGACGCCTCGTTGAGGAATTGCGATCGGTACACCGAGCCGAACTCGGTGTCCTTGAACACCTCGGGCTCGATCACCTTGAGCGCCACTTCCTTGCCCGAGAAGGTGTCCACGGCGAGATAGACGGTGCCGGTTGCGCCCTTGCCGAGTTGCTTGCGGATGTCGTACTTGCCGATCTGCAGGCTCAGACCAGATTCGGAGGATAGGTCCATCAGACTTGATCCATCATGCTTTACCGATTGCCATGGTGTCATTCTAACCCTTGCTATCCCGATGGGCTATGGCAGCTCACGGCAGCTCACGGCTGGGGGGCCACCCCTTTGCCGTGGTATTGCATCGAGCCGGCGTGACCCTGGCAGCCCCCCCTAGCCGAGTGTAGCCTGCCCGGCGGGCCGCTGCGGATCATCCCCGGATTCGACGTCCGGATCGGCGTCCAGATCCACGTCCTGCGCCGCCATGGTCATCGCTACGAGTGGAAGCGCCTGCAGCAGGCTGGGCAGATCGCCTCCGGCCGGGCCGTAGAAGCGCCCGCCGTGTATGCCGAAGGGCAGAAACACCAGCGCGCTGTCGTGCGAGTGCGCGACTATCGCCTCTGCTTCGAGATGATCGATCACCTCGATACGCGCTTCGATGCGAAATTCCGCGAGCGTTGCCTTGAGCGCCGCGGACGCGCTCTCGCTGTCCTCATCTTCGTTGGGCGCCGCAAGCAGGCGGATTTGCGCATCCTCCCACTCATCGCTGCGCGTGACCAGGTGCGCAAGCAGCAGCATCAGCTCGCCGGTCCGGTTCGGCCGCCACCAGACGTCGATGACACGCTCGCGCGCCGGGCGCGCGGTCACCTCGCTCCACTCCTGCTCATTGCCGTCGAGAATGAGCAGATTGCTGCCGAGGCGAAAGGCCGTGCGCAGATTCTGCCCGAAGCGATTCACCCCGAGCGCATGCGCGGAGGTGGACGCCTCCTCGATCCAGTTGGCGACCACGGTATTGACACGCAGCGGGCCGATTCCCGCCGACTGCACGATCGCCGCGAGCATGGAATCGAATTCGCCGCCGGTGACAACCAGCGGAAACGCGGTGGACCTGGACTCGCGCAACTCTTCGGCCAGCTCCTCGAGTACGCGCTTGCGCTGATCGATCATTTCCGCTCCCTGGCCCTGGAGCACGCGCACCACGGTAGTCAGCCCGCTGCCGCCCTCTATCCAGGAAGCGAACTGCACCAGACGCTGCCGCCGGCGCGCGGTGTCGGAGAACACCAGCAGTTGCGGACGCCAGTCGCGCGGGTGCTCGGGCTCGGCGGCCGCGGCGAGCAGGTGTTTGCGTGCCATCTGCAGGTGGCTGGAGCGGCGGCTGTCCGCCCAGCCTGCGGGCGCCGCCTTGTGTTCGAGATACTGGTAGATGCCGAACAGCACCGCCACTGCAATCGCGCCGCTCGCAAGATCGATGGCAAGCATCGCGCCGGCGCACAACAGCGCACCGGCCAGACTCGCGCGCTGATCGAAGAAGCGAAAGCGCGGACGAAACGACGGGTTCTGCGTGCGCGCCTCGAAATAGGTGGCGTAATTCAGCAGGCCATAGGAGACCAGGAAGAACATCGACACCAGCGAGGCTATGGCATTGAGATCGCCCAGCGCCACGACCGCGGCGGCGATGACCGATGTCAGCAGCACGCCGCGACGCGGATTGTTGCTGCTGCCGCTGCCGAGGGCGAAGGGCTTGAGCGCCGGGAAAATGCCGTCCGCGCTCAGGGATTGCAGAATGCGCGGCGCGCCGAGAAACGAAGCGAGCGCCGAGGACAGCGTCGCCGCAAGCACGCCGGCGACGACCAGCGGCGCATAGCTGGCCACGCGTTGCATGGCGTCGTAGTCGGCGGAAAGTTCGGCGTTGGGCAGCGCCGCCGCGAACAGCACGGCCGCGCCTATGTACACCAGCATCGACAGCCCCACCGCCCAGAGCACGCCGCGCGGAATGCTGCGCCCCGCATCGGCCAGATCGCCCGACATGCTCACGCCCTGGGTGAAACCTGTGACCGCGGGGAAGAAGATCGCGAATGCGACCCAGAACGGGAGAGGCACGGGCGGGGGCCTCCAGTTCGCGGCGAGCGTGTCCATGTTCCACGCGCCCAGCGCTCCCAGCGCAAATACGCCGATTGCCGCGGCGATCGCCGCCATTACTACATACTGAAACCGCGTCGCCCAATCCGAGCCCAGCCAGGCGAGCAGGCCGAGGGCGAGCACCGCGCCGCCGCCGATTTCGCGCAGCAGCAGTCCGTCGCGCCCGGGAAGCCAGGCGCCGACCGCCTCGGCAAAGCCGATGCAATAGAAGCCCACCGACACCGCCTGCGCGAGAAACAACACCAGGCCGATGGCGCCGCCGAAGCTCACGCCCAGGGTTCTCGATATGAGGTAATAATCGCCGCCGCCTTTGACGCGCAGGTTGGTCGCGATTGCCGACAGCGACAGCGAGGTAAGCAGGGATACGGCATGCGCGACGGCGATAATCGCCAGCGTCTGTGCCAACCCCGAGTGCCCGACGACATAGCCCAGCCGCAGGAAAAGAATGATGCCGAGGATGGTCAGTATGCTCGGCGTGAACACGCCGGCAAAGGTACCCAGCCCGGCATGCCTGGCAGCGGGAGCAGTGGCTGTTTGCGTATTTTGTTGCATGTATTGTTCCGGCTTGCGCCGATAGACGGCTGCGAGCGAGCGCCCAGTTTAGCTGATACCCGGCCAGCCGGTCCTCAAGCTAGCGGCGCACCCGTCGGCGCAATCAGCTCCGGCCCCTGATTGCGGGCATTGCCGATTTGGCGGCCGATCGGAATGGCTCGCAACTCCGTCGCCGGATAACTCGCGATCATGGTCTGGATCTGCGCCGGGTCCTGCAGCGCAGGGTCCAGCCAGCGCGCGTACTGCCTGCGCGGGATGATCACCGGCATGCGGTCATGGATGCGCGCCATCAATTCGTTGGGCTCGGTGGTGACAATGGTGAACGAACGCAACTCCCCTTCGGGCCCGGCCCAGGTCTCCCACAGCCCGGCGAACGAAAACAGTTCGCCGCTACCGAGCTTGATCAGATACGGCTGCTTGCCACCGGCCTGCAGCTTCCACTCGTAGAAGCCCGTCGCCGGAACCAGGCAGCGGCGCTGCCGCAACGCGGCGCGGAAAGCCGGCTTGGTCGCGACGCTTTCCCCGCGCGCGTTGATGGTCTTGTAGCCTATGGCCTTATCCCTGGCCCAATGCGGAATCAGGCCCCAATGGTGCCAGCGCGCCACGCGCTGCGCGCCCTCGTTCAGGATCACCAGCTGATCGGTCGCCGGCGCCACGTTATAGCGCGCCAATGGCGACGCGCGCAATTCGACCTGGACCTGAAACGCATCGAACAGCGCCTGCGCATCGGTGATGATGTTGTATCTGCCGCACATGTGGCGATTATGCTGCCCCGGCCGGCGCCGCCGCAAGCCGCGCGGGGATTCCGCGTCAGGTTTGCCAACTCGCGCGGTTCACGTATATTTCCGCCATGAACGACACGAACAAGAACGAGGACGACGATCCGGGCAAGTCCTTTCCCCGGATACGCGAGGTCGGTTTCGATGCACCCTGGCGCTGGCTCAAGGCCGGCAGCCGCGACCTGCGCCGTGCCCGCGGGAGCAGCCTGTTCTACGGCATGTGCTTTGCCATCGCCGGCTGGATGATGCAGCTCGTGTTCGCGCACGCTTACGCCCTGTTCGCGGGTCTGGCCACGGGCTTTTTGTTGCTCGGCCCCTGCCTCTCGATGGGGCTATACGACATCAGCCGCCATCTTGAACGCGGCGAAACGCCGCGGCTGGGCGCAAGCCGCATCCCCTGGGGTTCCACGCTCGGCAACATCGGCGTATTCGCCGCCGTGCTGGCGGTGATCCTGCTGGTCTGGGCGCGCGCGTCGATGGTGATTTTCGCGCTCTCCTACAACGGCGGCGTGCCGAGCTTTGCCGACGTCCTGCGTGCAGTCTTCGGCTTCGAGCAGCCGGCCTTCGCGCTGATCTACTTCGCCTCCGGCGGCTTGTTCGCGCTCCTGGTGTTCGCGATCAGCGTCGTCGCCATGCCGCTGATGCTCGACCGCAATACCGACGCGGTCACGGCCGCCATCGCCAGCCTGATCGCCTTTGCCCGAAACCCCGGCCCGCTCCTGCTCTGGGCCGCGTGCATCGTCGCGCTGACTGCGCTTGGCTTCGCCACTTTCTTCGTGGGACTGATCTTCACCACGCCGCTGATCGGCCACGCCAGCTGGCATGCCTATCGCGACCTGGTCGAACCGGCACAGGACATAACTCCCTGAGCGCGTAAGCCCGGCGTCCCGAGGTGTTTCGCGCCCGCTACGCGTGCCGGCTACAGCTTTACGCAAACATTGCGCAACTCGGTATAGAACTCGAGCGAATGTACGCCCCCCTCGCGGCCGATGCCCGACTGCTTCGAGCCGCCAAAGGGCGTGCGCAGGTCGCGCAGGAACCAGCAGTTGACCCAGCAGATGCCGACTTCGATTTTCGCGGCGACGCGGTGCGCGCGCGCGAGATTGGTGGTCCAGATGGTGGTGGCCAGACCGTACTGCGTGTCGTTGGCGAGCCGCACCGCCTCCTCCTCGGTATCGAACGCACGCACGTGGCAGCAGGGTCCGAAAATCTCCTCGCGCACCACCGCGGAGTCCTCCGGCAGCCCGGTCCAGATAGTCGGCTCGACCCAGCAACCCCGGGCCAGTTCGCCTTCCATTTTCGGCACGCCGCCGCCGGTGACCACGGTGGCGCCTTCTTTGCGCGCGCGCTCGTAGTAGGAGATCACCTTGTCGCGATGCTCCGGGCTGATCAGCGGTCCCAGACCGGTGCTCGCGTCCTCCGGGCGGCCGAGCTTGAAACTTTCGGCCTTCGCTTTGAGCGCGGCGACGAATTTGTCGAATATCGGCCGCTCGACATAGACGCGCTCGGTCCCCAGGCACACCTGCCCGCAGTTGGCGAACACCGCGCGCCCCATGCCCTCCACTGCCGCATCGAAATCGCAGTCGGCAAACACCACGCCGGCGTTCTTGCCGCCGAGTTCGAACGAGACCGGGCGCACGCGGTCGGCCACCGCTTTCATGATGGCGGCGCCGGTGCGCGTCTCGCCGGTAAAAGTGACCGCGTCTATGCCGGGGTGGCGCGTGAGCAGTTCGCCGGCCGAGCCGGGGCCGAAACCGTGGATCACGTTATAGACCCCCTTGGGCACGCCGACTTTATTCATCACCTCCCCCAGCAGGGTCGCCGTGACGGGCGTTTCTTCCGAAGGCTTGACCACCACGGTGTTGCCGCAGGCGAGCGCCGGGCCGACTTTCCATGTCATCAGCAGCAGCGGCAGATTCCACGGCGCGATCACCGCGATCACGCCTCTGGGCACGCGAATGGCGTAGTTGATCGCGCCTTTCTTGTCGGGCGTGGCCATCTGGAAAAATTCGCTGGGCACGTTTTTCACCACGTCGGCGAAAATCTTGAAATTGGCCGCGCCGCGCGGAATGTCGATGTGCCGCGCCAGGCTTGCGGGCTTGCCGGTGTCCGCGACCTCCGCCTCGAGGAACTCGTCGAAGCGCCGGTTGATTTCGTTCGCCACCGCATAGAGCAGTTCGGTGCGCTCGGCCATCTCGAGCGCACCCCAGGGCCCGCTGAGCGCGGCGCGGGCGGCTTTCACCGCCGCATCCACCTCGGCCTCCCCCGCCTCGGACACCAGCCCTAGCAGGCGCGCATCCACCGGCGAGCGGTTCTCGAAGGTCTTGCCCGACGCTGCCGCGACGAAGGCGCCGTCGACGAAATTGAGGAAGTTCGCTGATGCCTGAGGATTTGTGCCCATGCCTGGTCCTTTTTCTCGATGCCTCGCAGGCCGCCATCATAAACAAACCAGGGCAGGCGCGCGAGGACAGCCTCCGCAAGCACGCGCACAGCGCGCGCCGGTGCTAGCATTGGATGCAGTCGACCGAAACAACTAGCAACCACTTCAATGACAGGAGAACCGATATGTCTCGTGTTGCCATCATCACCGGATCCGGCCGCGGCATAGGCGCGGCGACGGCCAAACTTGCGGCCAAGCACGGCTATGCCGTATGCGTGAACTACCTGAAGAACGAAGAGCGCGCCCACGCGGTCGTGGCGGAAATTCGCGCAGGCGGCGCAAAAGCGATCATGGTGAAGGCGGACACCGCGAACGAAGGCGAAGTGATCAAACTGTTCGAGCGTGTCGACAAGGAACTCGGCCCGGTCACCGCGCTGGTCAACAACGCCGGCATCACCGGGCGCGCCGGGCGCCTGGACAGCTTCGATGCCGGCGCGATCCAGCGTGTGCTCGAAGTCAATGTGTCCGGCGCCATTTTCTGCGCGCAGCAGGCAGTGCGGCGCATGTCGACCAAAACCGGCGGTTCAGGCGGCGCCATCGTCAATGTGTCTTCGCTTGCGGCCACCCTGGGCGGTGCCAATCAGTGGATTCCGTACGCGGCCGCCAAGGGCGCAATCAACAGCTTCACCATCGGCCTGGCGAAAGAAGTGGCGGCCGAGGGCATACGCGTCAACGCCATCAGTCCCGGGCTGATCGACACCGAGATCCACGCCGAGGCGGGCCTGGGCGAACGCCTGAAAACCGTGATTCCGATGGTGCCGATGGGCCGCCTGGGGACGGCGGAGGAATGCGCCGAGGCGATTCTGTGGCTGCTCTCAGGCGAGGCTGCCTATATGATAGGCAGCATTCTGACCCTGTCCGGCGGTCGCTGAACTGCGGATTTGTCGCAGGCTTTCCTCTGCCCGCGGCCAGTCGCATCGCGTACGGTATCAGCGCAGCTCGAAGTATTTTTCGAACAACCCCGGGTCGTCGAAATGACGTTCCCCGACAAATGCGGTGGCGTGCCGTCCCCATTGCCGCATCGCTCCGGCATTGTCCACGCCCATCGGCCAGAACAGGTAGCGCTCGCCGCGCTCGCTGCCGGCGATGATGCCATCAGGTCCGAACGCGCTGCGCCGCTGCGGACCGCCCGGCACCGCAGCGGGCAGGCGCAGGGATCGCAGTTCATCGTCCTCGGCAAACTCGTAGAGTCGCGCCGGCGATGCCGGGCCTTCACGGCTGACCCGCCGCAAATAATGCGTACCGGCCTGCACATGCAGCAGCAGCGATTCTCCGGCGTGCGCGAGCGGCAGCGACTGCGGCGCGAACATGGTTTCATCCAGAGTTTCGGGCTGCGCGCGCGCGCGCACCGCTGCGGTGGGTATGAAAAGGTGATAGCAGCCGCATGGGTGGATGGTGTCGTAGACCAGCGGATCGCCGTGCGTTCCCACCGTCACCCGCCAGATCAATCCATCGAATTTTCCAGCGAGGAGATCTGCGCCGGATTGCGCGCTGCGCGCCGCGAACCAGATCGTATAGATGAACTGCGGCAGCCAGCGTCCGCCGAAATACGTATGACCGAGGCGCCGGTAGACCACGGGCCTGTGTGCGTCGACCCGCAGGCGCCCCTCGGCGTCGTACTCGAGCGCGCCTATCCTGTCGTCATTGCCGGCTTCGTCCACCAGGAAACGCGGCGCGTAGAGCGCGAACAGCGCTTCGCGCTCCGCATCGCTCCACTGGTAGAGCCCTAGCGCATCGCGCGAGCCATCGCTGAACAGGCGATTCAATTCGCCGGCAGCCCGGGGGCGCGCACGAGGGGCGTACGCAACGGACTTTCCCTCCTGCGGCAAGGCCGCCAGGGGCGCATCGAATACCGCTGCGGTCTCGGCCTGCCAGGCGTGCACGCCCTGGGAAAATGCAAGGCGGGTCAGCGGGTACAGGCCGAGGACGCGCTTCCAGGTCTGATACTCGGGTGGAACCTGGGCCGCGGCACGCAGCCGCGCTCGCGACGCGGGGTCGGCGAAATCGGCACGGGCAAGCGCGAGGCGGCATAGCCCTAACGATTGCTCCATCGTCTTGCGCGAGGCCCGCGTATCCGCGCCGATTGAAACCTCCGGCAGGTTGGCGATTTCATAGCGGCGCGAGGTTTCGTCCATCGCGGCGGCGAGGCGCATCCAGACCTCGATCTGCTCGCCGTCGTCGGCCTGCGCCGCGAGCGCGCCCAGCGTCCGGTCGCTGCGCAGATACGGAAATCCGGGTATCCGCGTGGCGCGCGCATCGCGCACGCCCGCGTTGTCGACTAGACGATCGAGGTCGGCGAACAGGCGCGCACAGCGCGCCGCATCCGCTGAATCCGCGGCGTCGAGATGTCGTGATACCGGCTCGGTCCTGTAGACGCCGGGGCCCGCACATCCGCCCAACAGCATAGCCAATGCCAGCAGCGCTACCCGGATGTTCATCGCGCCCTACTGCGCCGCCTTGAACGGCTGGCGTGCAAGGGCATCGCGACGCCTGATTTCGTCGACCATCTCGGTGAAATTCTTCTTCAAGGCGTAATGAACAATGCTCATCCCGATCAACGGGGGCAGGCCGAATTCAGGCACCAGCCGGCCGGTGTACGACAGGCGCACGCCTGCGCCCACGGGCAGCAGTTCGTAGCGGCCCAGCAGCTCGCGGAAACTGCCGCCGACGGAGCGCGCCACGATCGAGTTTGGCGGAAACTCCGCAACCAGCATGCGCGCTTCGATTTCCTGGGAGAAGAACAGGAATCCGAAGCTGCCCTTCTGTTCGACCACCGTGCCGGCCGGACCGCGCGACATGACTTTCGATTCGCGCATGGTGGAAATGAAACGGGGATAGGCCTCGTAGTCGGTAAGTACCGCCCATGCCAGGGCCGGCGCCGCCGCCAGATCGACACGCGCTTCGGCGAATATGAATTCACCTTCGCGGGTGGCGGAAAAGTTGATTTCCGAACCTGCCGTCTGGCCATGCGCCGCGCCCGCCGCCAAAACGACAAGGGCGAGAATCACGCAGCTGACGCCGTTGCAGTTCAAGCTGTCCCCAAGGATAATTCCGGCAGCATCGGAATGGCATCGCGATTGCTGTGGCCTGCTGCTTATTCAGCGCCGTCCAGCATAGCGCCCACGGGATATTGCACCTGCGCCCGGCCGATTGCAATGCCGGGCAACACTATCAACTTACTGGCAAACCACAGCCATCGAACCCCTGGGCGAAAAGCGGCTGGATTGCCGCTATTGTTCAGTTGCCGATTGCACAAAGCTTGTCGGCTTGACACCGGGCGGGAGCGTTTCCCGCAACAAGCGGTCGAGCAATTTCTGCACTTGCATATAGCGATGTTCAATATCGGCGCCGGCACCATTCAGTCCGTCCTGCGCTACCAAAGCCCAAGCCGCACGATTGCGTTCCCTGAATTCGATCCACGTTATGACGTCCGAGTTCAAATCCATCACGTTCTGTGCAAGGCGCCGCGCAATTGCTTCTGCGTCAAATTTCGCCACGATAACCTCCTTTGCTTGGCTATGGCTCTAGCTAAGCAAGGGGTATGCCTACTGCAACAAAAATCGTAAGTCGTTGATTATAATTGCCAGCGCAGGCGCGTTGAGATGACGCACAGCGTCACACACACACACAGTTGTGTGATACGCGATGGCGTTCCGCCGACCTTCGCCGCCCGTCGAAATCAAAACGGAAATCCGCGAAGTATGGTGTTCGCTGCTAGGCGCAACCACCTATAGAGCTTGCGTCACTATCGCTCTGTGACATCCACGGCACGGAAAACAGTACGCCGTCTCCGCACCGTGTTCCGCCGGAAAACTCAAGCAGGGCGTCGTTAAATTCCGGCAAATTGAGCTCGACATAGCACAGGAATTTGTCGTTGCAATAGTTCTCGATGACGTTGGCTTTCCTGGCTCCGCTGAAGCGAACACAAAGCGATTCCAGCGTCCGGCGAAACTTCGCGGTATCCCTGATTTTCTCCAGATTCGTCATGTCGCTTCAGGATGCATGCATCAGCTGGCTGACCAGGCCGGCCGCGCCCGGCCTTGCGCGCGACCGATGAGTCTGATCTTGCGCGGCTCCCGTCGCCGGAAGTGCTCCGGTCAGCGCCAGGTAGCTGTCGTGCGCTTCGCGCGTCTCGGGATTGCACAGCACCAGGTATGCCCGTTCTATGGCGGCGAATCTGGCCGCGCAGTACGCGTCGCCGGGATTGTGATCCGGTCGAAACAATTCACCCATGGCGAAACATGCATTTTGGATTTCATCATGAGTGGCGTCGGATCGTACGCCGATCACGTCGTATAGCGATTGATTGATATTTTCCATTTTCCTGGCTGCAGACCGAATTACCATGGCATCGAGTATCGCTTTCGAGTTCGATTATGTGAATACAGGGTTGTACCCATTGGACCGGTATCCGTTTATGCAGGTCGGTTGGTGCCTAGGCCCGCCTATGAGCGGCCGTTTGCGCGCACAGCGCGAGAACCCGTTGCAAAATGATTCTTGCAAGGGCAAATACTGGGCGGCATGGGAGGATGTGTCCCCCATACTGCGATGAACTCAATTGCGGCACTCGAACCAGGCGACCAGTTGATCGCCTGGTGGATTCATCATGAGTGCGCGGGCTTGGCTGTCCTTTCGCTGGGGGTCGCGGCCAGGCGCTTTTGGCGCGCCTGATACATGAACTCGATCAACACCGAACCGCAGATCACGATGATCGCGATAGTCTGGATGGTTGTAAGCGTCTGTGACAGAAACGCCACAGCCAGCATGGCTGCGATCGCCGGCTTGAGGAAGAACAGATAACTCGCGCGCGTGATGTCCGGGGCATGCGCGAGCCCGCCTATCCACAGATACTGCGTGATCGTCGTGTTCCAAAAGGCGATCACCAACAGGGCCCAGACCTCGCGCGCGGGCATGTCGGCCAGCTTGAGCGGATTGACCCAGATACCGAATGCGGCCCCGACGACGACCCATAGCCCGATGCCGCCGATGAACATGGCGATGGCGGTTACCGGAGCGGCGCCATGGCGCACAATGACGGGACGAATGAGGACCGAGAATGCCGAGGCAAGCGCAGCGCAGCCCAGCGCCATGAACACGCCGACCAGGGAGCTCCCGCTACCTACTACCTTGCCGAGATAGCCGTCGCTGATGAGCAGTGCGACGGCCAGCACCGCTGCGCAGCCCGTCAGCCACTTCACCGCCGATACCGGCTGGCCGTTGATAATCAGGTTGGAAATGCCGACGAAAATCGGAATGGTTGTCACCAGCGTGGCGACCTGGATGACGCTGGCGAAATCCAGCGCCCAGTGAAACAGCAGGTAGGCGAGGCTGACGCCGGCGAGCGATATAGGCACCAGAAGTTTCCATTCGGCACGCAGGATGCTGAATATCACCGCGGGACCGGTCACGGCCATGACGATCAGCAGCAGGCCCGTGCCTCCCAGCAGGAACCGCCAGCTCGAGACCTCGGGGCCGGAAACGCCCGACAGCACCGCGACAAACTCGCTCGAGGCGTGGCCCAGCACGCCGATGGCGACGGCCAGATAGGCGATTCCCGGTTTATTCCACATGGCCGTCGAGCCCCTTTGCAAAATTTATCAATGCATCCGCGAGACGGTCAGGATGTTCCAGCGGCAACAGATGGCCGGCATCGGCCCATTCCACGTGTTTGGCCTGCGGCAGTCTCGCGCGCAGGCGCTCGACTTCGCCCTGATCGAGGAACAGACGGTCCTGAAGTCCCGTCACCGTAAGAACCGGGAGATCGAGCCGCTGGTAGGGCAAATCCCAGTCGGTCGAACCCGCGGCCTGCATGAGCTTGAAGTGCCCGTGCTTCGGGTCCTGGGGGATATAGGCCGACGCCGTCAGATACTTCGAGCGGTTCTCGGCCTGAAACGCTTCGTTGGTCAGCAGGGGCAGATACAGGTCCAGCAGCAGCGGAAAACCCCCGACGCGGACGGCCGCGAGCAGCGCATCGTTGATCCAGGCTATGCGCGGACCGATGCGCCTCAATGTATTGAGCAGGACCAGCCCGATCGCCGGAGCGCCCGCCAGTATTGCGCGTGCACCGTAAAGGCCGCCGATCGACAGGCCGACAACAATGGGCCGCGGCGGACCCACTTGCCGGATGAGCGTGACCAGATCGCCTATGATCAACTCGGCGTTCAGGTCCAGATCCGGCGAAAAGGGACTGTCCGCCTGGCCGCGGAAATTCCAGCAAAGCGTACCCAGGCCTGCTTCGCGGCAGCGCGGTGCGACCGCCGCCTGCCACGCACCGGTGCTGCCCGTCAGCGCATTGACGAAAATCATCGTGGCCTTGTTCGCTTGCGGCGGATCGTACTCGAAATACAGTCCGTCCTTCGCGCCCAGTTCCAGATATGTAGTTTGCGACCTTCCCATTGCGTTCACCTCCTGTTTTTTAGCCCTTGTTCACCGGATGAACCAACCAAGCCCCTTCAGCTCTTTCTGACTGCACATTGCTCTGTACTGCTGCCGCCGAGCCCGGCGGCAGCCGGAGCACTTCATTGCGGCGCGAATTCTTTTGCATTCCCGCGTGCGCTCAGCGTGCGTCGCGCTCGTCGCTGTACCAGTCCGGCTTCACCGGGTAGTGCGGCCCGTCGTAGATCTCGAGCACTACCGTGTCCTCGTGCGCCAGCGTAGGCCCGTGTACATTGCCCTTCGGGTTGGCGTAGAAGCAACCTGGGGTGAGCACCGTCTTGGTGGCGGTGTACTCGTACTTGCCTTGCAGGCAATACATGAACTGGTTGGAGGCGTGCGAGTGCGGCGCGGGTATGCCCGCGCCCCTGTCGAACTTGATCAGCGCGATCGACGCGCCGCTGGCATCGTCGCGCCAGAGCAGCTTCTCGTGCACGCCCGCGAGCGACTTCGCGCGCCACGGCAGCTCCCCGCTCTGGATGAGGAGTTCTTCGAGGGGTGGCTGGGCGCTCATGCAAATCTCCCTGAGGACGCACTCTACGGCAGCAACGCGCATTCTTGCGACCGGCGGACTGTGACGCCCATTCTAGTGGAGTGCAAGCGATAGCGACAACTCGCGCGCGGGATAGGCCGATGCCGAACTGGCGAGGCGCCGAGGCAGGCGCGGATACCCGGCCGGGCAGGGTGACGGGCGGCATAGCCTATACGCTACCGTCGTGGTTCAAGGCGAGCTTTCTCGACTTCCGCGCCGATGTCGAGGAGGCCCGCGGGCAGGGCAAACAGGTGATGGTATTTCTGCACCTGGACGAGTGTCCGTACTGCGCCCGGATGCTGGCGGAGAATTTCGACAGCGGAGCCAACCGCGAATTCGTGCAAAAGCATTTCGACGTGATCGCCGTCAACGTCCAGGGCAGCCTGAGCCTGAACTGGACGGACGGCGCCACGTACACGGAGAAAACGCTGGCGCGGCATCTCAAGACCATCGCTACGCCGACTATCGTCTTCCTGGATCAGGATGGCGGGAACGTGCTGCAGCTCACCGGATACCGGGACCCGGCTGCGTTTCGCCTTGCGCTGGAATTCGTACAGAGCAAGAGCTACCGCAAGCAGTCTTTTGCCGCGTACTTGTCCACCCGGAAAAAAGCGGTGGTCTATTCCTTGCGCGACCACGCGCGGTTTCACGATACGACGCTGAACCGCCCGGACGTCGCCGAGGAAATGAAGAAATTCCTTTTCGTCCGCTTCGACGCCGAATCGGACACGCCTATCGTCGGCCTCGACGGCTCCAGTACGACGCCCGCTCGATGGGTCAAGGCATTGAACCTGTCATACCGGCCCGGGGTGGTGCTGTTCGACGAAGGCCGCGAAATCTACCGCATCGACGCTCGGCTTTACCATTACTAGTTCGACGACACCGAAGTTGCGAAACAATGTGGCGCGCAAGCACATGGCCGGCGCGCCCACCGCTTCCTCTGCATGGCCGGTATGCTTCGAATTTAGTGTGCCGCGATGCCAGCCGGGCCTGCGATCAACGCTGACCGTGTTGACGCCTGAAGGCTATCCTCCAGAGCCTTAGTCGGCCGATCGTGCAGAAGCAGAAGCGGATTCCGATGTCACGAAAGCACGCCTATCTGCCATGGCGCAAATTCGCTCTCGCCGACACCGAGCGCTTCGCTCTTGGACGGCTCGCCGGAAGCAACGCGCAGCATCACCTGAAAGATTTCTTCGCCCATTTCGTCCAGCGTTTTCGTACCGTCGATGACCGGACCGCAATTCACGTCCATGTCGGCGCTCATGCGCTGGTACAGCGGTGAATTCGATGCGAGCTTGACCGTAGGCGCCGGGAACGAACCGAAGCAGGAGCCGCGGCCCGTGGTAAAGAAAATCATGTTTGCACCGCCGGCGATCTGGCCGGTGGCCGACACCGGGTCATAGCCCGGCGTATCCATGAACACGAAGCCCTTCTGCGTCACCGGCTCGGCATAGCGATACACTTCCATCAGTCCGCTCGAGCCGCCCTTCTTGGCGCCGCCCAGACTCTTCTCGAGTATGTTCGCGAGTCCACCGGCATTGTTTCCGGGCGACACCCTGCCGTTGATCTGCGTATCCTTGCCGCGGTTGTACTCCAGCCACCAGTTCATGCGATCGACGAGCTTGCGGCCCACCTCGGGCGTGCGCGCGCGCGCCGTGAGCGTTTGCTCGACGCCGTAGATCTCGGGGGTCTCCGACAGCATCGCGGTGCCGCCATGCCGCACCAGGATGTCGACCGCCTTGCCCAGGGCCGGATTCGCCGACAGCCCGGAAAACCCGTCGGAGCCGCCGCACTGCAGTCCGATCGAAAGGTGTTCGGCCGAGCACGGCTCGCGCCCGAACCTGTTTGCCTCCTCGAGCATTTCGCGCACCGCGGCCACGCCCTTGTCGATCGCGGCCTTGGTGCCGCCGACCTCCTGCATCGTCAGCGTCCTCAGCATCGTGCCCGCGGCGAGTCCCTGCTCCTCGAAGAAACCGGCCAGATTGTTGCGCTCGCAGCCGAGCGACACCACCAGCGCGCCGGCGATGTTCGAGTGCCGGATATAGCCGGCCAGCGTGCGCCGCAGCAGATCCATCGGTTCGCCGCTCATTTCCATGCCGCAGCCCTGCGCATGAACGAAGGAGACCACGCCGCTGACATTCGGGTAGCGCTCCATGCGCTCCTCATCGAAGTAGTCGGCGATGCGGCGCGCGACGGTGGCCGAGCAGTTCACGGTGATGAATACGCCGATGTAGTTGCGCGTGCCGACGCGCCCGTCGGCACGCCGATAGCCCATGAACTGCGCGCGCTCCCCCTCGGGCAGCAGCCGGGTCGGCACATAGTCGCGCCCATGCGCGTAGTCCTTGACCACATCGTCGAACAGCACGTTGTGGCTGTGCAGCCAGGTGCCCGGCGCGATGTCTTCGCCCGCATAACCGATCACGGTGTTGTACTTCAACACCGGCTCGCCCTTGGCGATGGCGCGCGTTGCGATCTTGTGCCCCA
>JAENXP010000861.1 GCA_016649475.1 Burkholderiales bacterium
CCAGCCCCTGCCCTACCCGCTCCCCTGAGGCGGCCTCGATGTGCCTGATCCTGATTGCGCACCGCGCGCATCCCGACTATCCGCTGGTGATCGCCGCCAACCGCGACGAATATTACCAGCGGCCGGCGGCAAAGGCGGCTTTCTGGCAGGATCACCCGCACATCCTCGCCGGACGCGACCTGGATGGCATGGGCACCTGGCTGGGCGTGACGCGCGCCGGCCGCTTTGCCGCGCTCACCAATTTTCGCGATCCACGCGAGCGCAAAACCGATGCACCCACGCGCGGCCGACTGGTAAGCGGCTTTCTCGCGTCCGCGCAGGAGCCGCGCGCATACCTCGAGGAAGTTGCAACGCAGGCGCGGCACTACAACGGTTTCAACCTGCTGGCCGGCGACATCGACGGCGTGTTCTATTTTTCCAGCCGCGCAGGCGGGGTGCAACAGGTGTCGCCGGGCATCCACGGACTGTCGAATCATCTGCTGGATACGCCCTGGCCCAAAGTGGCGCGCGGAAAGCAGCGCCTGCAGGCGGCGCTGGCGGACGAACCCAGCGCCGAAGCGCTGCTCGACCTGCTGCACGACCGCCAGCCGGCGACCGAGACCGAGTTGCCCGATACCGGTGTCGGCGTGGACATGGAGCGCGTGCTGTCACCTGCCCTGATCGTTTCGCCGCAATACGGAACCCGCGCCTCCACGGCAGTGCTGTTCGGGGGCGACGGCAGCCTCAGTTTCAACGAACGCACCGTCCTGCGCGGCGGTGAAATCGGCGCTACGGTCAGCCTGTGCTTCCGCCTCGAGCGCTCATGAGATCGAGGTGCATCGCCACGTGGGGAATGCCGGCCTCGACGAATTCCGGTCCGGCGGCCTCGAAGCCGAAGCGCCGGTAAAATCCGGCGGCTTGAATCTGTGCGTTCAGGCGCACCGTCGCATGGCCGCGGTCGCGCGCTTGTTCCACCAGTGCTTGCAGCAGCAGCGCGCCCACATCTTTGCCGCGCCACTCCCTCAACACCGCCATGCGGCCGATGTGACCATCGGGCAGCAGACGCGCGGTCCCGATCGCAAGGCCCTCGGGCGTATGGGCGAGCGCGTGCTCGCAATGCGGATCCTGTTCGTCCCACTCCAGCTCCAGCGGCACGCCCTGCTCGTGCACGAACACCAGCTCGCGTACACGGCGCGCCTCGGCGCGCGCCTCATCCCAATTGCAGATGCGGATGGAAAATGACGCTGTGAGCATGCCGGTTATAATACCCGCCTTCCTGGTGAGTCGATCATGCTGAGCCTGTGGGACGACAACGAAGCGGCGCAATACCGCGGTGAATTGGAGTTGCGCGTCTACACCTCGCGCCTGCTCGGGCGCGACAAGACTCTGGTGCTGCACGGCGGCGGCAACACCTCGGTCAAGCTGGTGGAAGCCAACCTGTTCGGCGAGGACGAAAATGTTCTCTACATCAAGGGCAGCGGCTGGGACCTGGAGACCATGGAGGCGGCCGGATTCGCTCCGGTACAGCTGGA